>JAQVUQ010000312.1 GCA_028699365.1 bacterium
CTTCTGACCTATGCGCTGGCCGCCGGTTACTTCCCGCAGATGTTTCCTACACGCAGTCCGGCTGTGCACTGGCTGCTGGGAGCCGTTGCCTCTCTGCTTCTGTTTGTTTCCGTATTGATCCATGAACTTATGCATTCGGTGGTGGCCAAGCGTAATAACATACCTATATCGGGCATCACTCTCTTTATCTTTGGTGGAGCATCCCAGATGACGGATGAGCCCGGCACGGCAGCGGCTGAGTTTAAAATGGCCATAGTAGGTCCGCTGACCAGTCTGGTGCTGGCCGTAATCTTCTATGCTGTGACCAGGTTGGCGGCTACCCAGGACTGGGGAGTGTTGCTGGTAGGATTGAGTCTTTATCTGACAGCCATAAATTTCATTTTGGCTGTATTCAATCTTGTGCCCGGTTTTCCTCTTGATGGAGGCCGGGTGCTGAGATCCATTATCTGGAGAATTACCGGCGATCTGACCAGATCCACCCGTATAGCCGCCTATGTAGGTATAGGCATTGCTTATACCTTGATATTTCTTGGTATTCTGTCGGTGCTGTCCGGGAACCTGGGCGGCATATGGCTGGTTCTGATAGGCTGGTTCCTGCAGAACGCGGCCCAGCGCAGCTATCAGCAATTGCTGATCAGGCGTTCGCTGGGAGAGGTCAAGGTAAGACAGATCATGACGCGGGATGTGATTACGGTCCCGGCCGACATAACCCTGGACCGGCTGGTGGAGGATTACTTCTTCCGCTACAAGCACGCTACATTTCCGGTATTGAGGGATGGCCGATTGATCGGTCTGGTAGTCTTCAACGATATCAAGGATGTGCCGCGGGAGCTCTGGTCCGGCACCACCGCCGGCCAGACGCTGCGTGAGTTGACGCCGGATCTGGAGATAGCTCCGGACGACGATGCCTACGATGCTCTGGAGAGAATTGCGCAGGGCGATGCCGGGCGCCTGCTGGTTATCGGCGACGCCGGGCTTGAGGGGATAGTCAGCCGCAAGGACATAGCCGAGCTGATCAGCATGAAAGAGCAGACGGGCGGGTAAGCTGCCTCTTTTCACTTGGTGAAGGTTATGCATAACTTCATGCCGAATTATCCATGTACAAACAAATATCGAGAGGGGTTTTACAATGAGGAAGTATCTTTTAGCCTTGGTTCTTATCCTGTTGGGGCAGTGCGCGGCCTTGGCCGCCTTTTCCACTTATCAGGAGGCGTATACGTCCGGCAATGCGAAGGTCAAGGCCGCCAAGCTTGTTGAAGCACGGGCGGATTTCACTGAGGCGTTCTCTCTAGCCGCCGACGATGTCGCCAGAGGCGATGCGCAATATGCTTTAGCCAGTACCTATTTAAAAGAGAGGAACTTCACTCAGGCCGCGGCCGAATTCACCAAGCTTCTGGGTATAGCGGGCGCCAAGCCTGGAGTCAGGGCAGTTGCTCAGTCTCAACTGGCGGGATGCTATGTTGGCGATAAGAAGTATGCAGAAGCCCGGGCGGAGTATGCCAAGTTAGCGAGTATGCCTAACGTCACCGTAATCCAACTGACTGCAGCGCAATATTATACAGCTTTTTGTCTGCAATCAGAGAAGAAGACCGATGAAGCGATAAGCGAGTATGGCAAGATATTGCTGAGCAAAGATGCTTTGACGGCATATAAGGTATTGGCGCATGGAGGTATAGCCTCCTGCTATATCTCGCAAGGTAAGTTCGCCGAAGCCAGGGCGGAGCAGGAGAAGATACTGTCCATGTCGAACATTACTGCCGCCAACAAGGCCGGTGCTCTGCTGAGTATAGGCAGCACCTATTATTTGTATGAGAAAAAACATGCCGAAGCCAGGACGGAGTTAGCCAAAATCCTGGCCATGCCGGATGCACAGGCTGCACAGAAATCCTATGCCCAGACATACATTGCCGGCACATATTTGGCTGAGAAGAATAACGTGCAGGCCAGGATAGAATATACCAAACTGATGGAGATGCCGGAAGCTTTGCCGGCACACAAGACGGCGGCCGAGAAGCAATTGAAGGCTTTGCCGCAATAAAGGATCCAGTAGCCAACTTGGAAACATTAAACCGCTGAACCGTGAACCTGCCCCCATGGCGCGTTAGCGCCATGGGGGCAGGACAACTTATTTCTCGTCTATTCCCTCCGCAGCCATACCCATTCTGCCTGCTTTGCCTGCTGCTCTCTCTTCGCCGCCGCCGTATATGCGCATAATATCGGCAAACTGCGCTATCTTTCTGTCGACTATGCCGAAGATGCTCTTCTCCGGGTATTTCCCGTTCTCGTCTTTGATTCCAGCCTCCATACCCGTGAGGATCTCGATGCCCTCATCTATTGATCTTACGGGATAGATATGGAACTTGCCGTTTTTAACGGCCTCTATGACATCGTTCCTCAGCATCAGATGCTTGACGTTCTGATGGGGGATCATGATGCCCTGGCCTCCCGTCAGGCCGCGCAGGCGACAGACATCGAAGAAGCCCTCTATCTTCTGATTGACGCCGCCGATAGGCTGTATCTCCCCTTTTTGATTGACGGACCCGGTGACCGCCAGGTCCTGTCTTATGGGAACGTCCGCCAGGCTGGAGAGTATAGCGTAAAGCTCCGTGCTGGAGGCGCTGTCGCCCTCCACTCCGCCGTATTCCTGCTCGAAGGTGATGCTGGCAGACAGAGACAGCGGCTTATCCGTGGCGAATTTGCTTCCCAGATACCCGGCCAGGATCATAACTCCCTTATTGTGTATGGGGCCGCCCATGGCCGTTTCGCGCTCTATGTTGGTGACTCCCGACTGGCCGACAAAAGTTTTGGCGGTGATGCGTGACGGCTTGCCGAACATATAGTCGCCGATATCCAGCACGGACAGACCGTTGACCTGGCCTGTAACCGTACCCTCGGTATCTATAAGCAGCGTGCCATCGTTGATCATCTCCTGCAGGCGCTCTTCTATCATGCTGGAGCGGTACTTCTTTTCATGCAGAGCTTTCTCCACGTGGCGGGCCATGACGTTCTCGCTGTTGTCCTTCTCCGCCCAGTAGCTGGCTTCGCTGATGATATCCGATATCTCGATAAAGCGGGTGGAGAGCTTCTTCTTGTTCTCGATCAGGCGGGAACCGTATTCCACTATTTTGGCTACCCCACTCTTGTGGAAATGCCTCAAACCGGTCTCATTGACCCGGGCGGTAATAAATGAAGCGTATTCCCGCACGTGCTCGTCACTGCGATTCATTTCCGGGCCGAAATCGGCCTTGACCTTGAAGAGCTTGGCAAAATCTTCGTCGTAGGCATAAAGCAGATGGTAAATCATCGGGTTTCCGATGATAACGACCTTGACGTTGACAGGAATAGGCTCGGGTTTGAGAGTGGATGTAGGTATGGGGCGATATTGATCGCCGATATTCTCTATGGCGATCTCACCGCTTTTCAGCACTCTCTTGAGTGCGTCCCATGACTGAAAGTTCATCAGCAGATCCAGCGCCTGCAGTATCAGGTAGCCACCGTTGGCCTTATGTATGGCTCCCGGTTTGATCAGGTTGAAGTTGGTGGTCATGACGCCGAACTTGGCATCGTAATCTATCCGGCCTACAAGGTTGTAATAGGTCGGGTTGTTCTCGATAACCACGGGGGCGCCCTCGACGTGCCCGTTGGTTATGAAGACGTTGACCTTATACTGATCGAAGCTGGGCTCGCCCTGCCCCAGGGCCTGCATCAGGGCCAGTTGGCCGTCTGCGGCTCCTTCCGGCTGTGCCGCCGCACGTTTGAAGCTATCCAGATGCTCGACGATATCGTTCTGTACCTCGTTCAGGTAATCCAGCACCTTGGGACAGCCCTTGTAATCATCCCGCATCCTGTCCAGCATATGACCGATGGCAAAGAGGGCCACTTCCTTATCCAGATCCCGTATCTTATCCTCCGCTTCCTGCTCCAGCTTTTTAGCTTTGTTCTGAGCTT
>JAQVUQ010000313.1 GCA_028699365.1 bacterium
ACGAAAGAGCACGACCGTACCAGTGTCCGCATTCATACTCGTTAAAGGGATTGCGTATTCGGCCGTCATACCTTGAACGGGCGGTTTTAACGATCTGCAATCCCTCCTCGACCCGGCCCGATCTTATCAGATGTGAAGCCACCTGGTACTCGATACCCGTCCAGACCTCTTCGCTGTATACAAACGGCAGCGAAGGCTTACCTCCATGAGGCCAGGTGCAGAGAAGCAGGCCGCCCTCCCGGCCCAGCGCATAGCCGGGCCGCTGCGGATTGGCGTGAGTGGAGAAATCATGCTTCAGATTGTAGCGATGCACTGCCAGCAAGTGGCTCTTTACCTTCTCCTCATCCATGATGCTGCCCAAGCCGCATACATCGGCCATCCAGGATCCCAGAACCCCATCGGAAAGGCAGCCGCCTCCATACTGGTACTTTGGCCCCTCCCTCCCTATAAGCTCTACGTCCTCAGGGGATAATCTCAGATCTTCAGAAGTGAAGCATGATCCCAGAACCCCCATGGAAGAAGTGGCGGTATTCCCGGGAATAACATGCTGAATAAAATATTCGCCGTTGAACAGATCATCCTCCAGACGACGGCGGCTGCGTAAAGCCAGTTCCTCGTAACCGGAAGCATCCTCGCCGAGCACTTCAGCCATTTTGACCGCCGCCGTCAAAGCTCCCAGGTAGAAGCTTGAACACATGCCATCCGGGCCATGAAACTCGATATCGTAAGTATTGTGATGCGGTTGGATTACCAGCCCCTCCCGCTCAGGATCCCAGGTGGCAATGCAGTAATCCAGACTTCTCTTCACCTTAGGCCAGAGCCGGCACAACCAGTCGGTATCGCCGCTGATCCGCCACTCACGGTATATTTTCATAATGCCACCAAGCTGACCGTCGGCGGCAGCATAAAAGATGTGATCAGCCACAGGCCTTATGGGAAGAGGAGCACGAAAACCCTGGTGCCCCCTTTCGTCCTGGCATTCGTTAAATTCAGTCAGACGTAAAGTACGCTCCAAATCAGGGAAGAGATGTGGCACTGCCTGGGCATAATTCCAGACGTGAGTGCAAGAACCGCTGCAACATCCGACTTCTTCACAGCATCCCTCCCAGCACCAGAGACGCCCATCATCCTGACGCAGCACCGTCGGTGATTTCAAAATAGTAAGATTGGCCGCTATCGCTTCAGTAACCTCCGGGGGCAAAGTGTTATCGTAAAAACAATCGCTGAATTGTACCGTTTTACGTCTCAGGTTATCGGCCTCTTGCCGCCAATAGTCTGCAAGCTCCTCTATATCGGCAAAGTGTGCTGCATACCAGGGACGATATGCAGGACGGTCAGGGTTCACCTGCTCGCCACACTGGCAGGTTGACTGGCACTCCTCTTCTACCTCCGCACCTCTACGCAAGTCGGATAGAGGAACATACCAGCACATCCTCAGGCTGATAGTCCTGATTTCGCCGGGTTGCAATTCCAAAGGCACGAAGAGGCTGCCGCCGGGGCTAGGCTTCCCTTCCGTCACCGGGCCGTTGTCCGGCATGCGCCCAGCAGAAATATCCTGCCAGAGCATGGTCCGGGCATCGAACCAATTGCCGCGGAACCAGCGGCAATTGACAGCGGCCGTATCATCGGCAGCTACCATAAAAGCCCCGGCATCCCAGGGCTTATCCTCAGTGCCGTCCTGTCGGAGCACAAAGCCGTCCTGAGCAGAAAAAACGCCACAGGGACCCTCGCCCTGGGCCATGAAGTTGCCTGCATGGAAACTGAAAACGGCAGATACCTTTTCAGTGGTAGGATTGCAGAAAGCGTATTCCAGCATGGCTGCCGGCAGGCTGGAGTTATCCGCGTCGCCGGGAATAAAGGGACTCCAGCCTGTAACCGTTATCTCCAGAGGAATTACAGAATCGGAGAGAGATATCTCGGCAAAAGGAAAACGGGCATCGAACACAGCTTCGGAACACCGGGATAGACCATAGTGTTTAGCCGACAATCCATTGCCCGAACCGACAGGCCCGTAGATTTTCCAGGCCGGCACCGGCCCCTCCAGCACCCTGGCCACCGGATTGGAACCGTTCACAAACAGGGCCGCAAACAGCAGTGGCTCATAAAACATATTCGGATGATGCCTTAACGATACATGGGAAAGCGCTCCGGTGCCTTCCAGGCAAATCATACCTGCTCCAATGCCCCCCAGAGGGTAGGCTATATGCTCAAGATAATTATTAACATACGGACTGTTGAAGTCTCTATTTGACATTTCTCGGTTTTCTCCTTTGCGTGTAGTTACACGCAAAGATTACAACCGAATTTCTTTTCTGTCAAGAGAGAGATAAGACGGTTAATCTCCGCTACTCCATCTTCGCCAATCGTCCCAGCAGATTCCTGAAGGTGGCATAGCCGCTCCCATACAGTGAAAAAGCGCCTGAGAGTAGCTGTGTTAGCTGTATGCCTGGTATATTCTTCTATCTCTCTCTTTCCGATCGCTGTAACCTCTGAATAATTCATCAAGTGATGGGCTACCAATCTTCTTTTGCACCCTTACAGCTCCGGGCCGGCTCAATTCTACATTGAAGATTGCCTTCCGGCGTCTCTATCAGAAGATGATGCAGCTTTATATCGCAAATTCAATATTCAATGCCTGACCCCTAACCTAACCCACAATTCATCAAGCGTCAGAGAAGCAACTTCCCCCGGCTTTCCACCCAATCCCGTACCGCTTCAAAACGTTCAAGCGGTACAACAAGACCATCGGCACAAGGGCAAAGAACAAAGCGCGATTGCGCAATGCGCGGTGTTATGAGACCATCCAGAGCTGGGCCAACCTTATGTAACGGCAATTGCAGGAAGATGTTGGCCGGCAAAGCGCCGAAAATGATAAGATCGTCTCCAAGCGCATCAAGCGCCATCTCCCAGGGAGTGTTGCCTATGGGTGGCGGTGTGAGAGCATGTATACCGTCCAGTCCCGTCTCTTTGATATCAGACAGAATGTCGGCCACGTGCCCACACATATGGATAATGGCGGTCTTGCCGGCAGCATGCATAATATCTACAAAATCGCGCACATGGGGCATATTATAACGACGATAGATCTCCGGACTTATATAATAGGTGCTGGTATTCTCACAGAGAGTCACCATTTCACTCGGGCCATTGGCCAGGATGCGGAAAGCCTCCAGCTCCTTCTCATGAATGGTATCGATAAGCGCCTTCATCTCTTCCGGATAATCATACAGCAAATAGTAGAATTGCGTGGTGCCGATGGCATATTCCAGCAAATACGGGATGGTGGACGGTCCCCAGAAACGCGTCATTATACCGTCCTGGCCGATAAGCGCATCGATAGAGTCCTGGACCGGCTGGTCATCATGCGCAAGGAAAGAAGCACTCTCCCACATCTCCCTGTAGAGGCGCAACGTTTCCAGCGAATCCACGGGATATTTGAGCGGATGACCGTTGTGCGTAACTGCCGTCAACGTACCGTTTCGAGCATGCCACTCCTGGATTGTATTGCCTTCTCTCTCGTTGAAAGATACCTCGATCTCCTCCGCCCAGCGCAATTCCGGCGCACGAAACAGATGCGGCGTGCCCCAGCCGTTAAGCAGGAAGATCTCGCTACCCAGATAACGATAAAGATCCATGCCGCCGTTTCCCCGTAAATGCTCCGGCATAGATGGCAAACTGTTCTCATCTACAAGAGCCGCCCAGGCCAAACGGTCAATTGGTCGGCCTTGAATAAGTCTCTGCAGTCGTTCACGTCCGGTCATAGTCTAACCCCCCATAACGCCATTCCTTAACAGCCTCGTACATGGCCGTTATATTCTCCGGCGGCACATCGGGCTGGATATTGTGGAGCTGGTTGAAGACAAAACCGCCTCCCGGGGCAAGAGTTGCAACACATTTCGTCACATGCTCCCTGACCTCGCTTGGCTTGGCATACGGC
>JAQVUQ010000314.1 GCA_028699365.1 bacterium
GGATGTGGATTACGTACTCGATGTTCTGCCGGAGATCGTGGCCAAGCTCAGGGCCATGTCGCCGCTTTACGAAGGATAAGTCGAGGGCCCAAGACCGTTTGCAAGTCAGGCACAAAGGCACAAAGGCACGAAGGGTTCTGGTCCGTCTTATACTTTGTGCCTTTACTTTAACAGTAGGCTTAGATTGCCGGATTGCTCTTGCATTTCATTGGATTTCCCTTTATAATCTAATTGAGACTAAATCTCAATTACGCCGTATGGCGATACGTCAGAGAGGGCATCTTGTCCAGTTCACAGGAAAAATTCAACGCTTTCATCAGAGAAAAGGGACTGCGCCTGACCAGCCAGCGAACCGTAATTGCACGCTTGGCTCTGAACAGGGAGACGCATTTTACGGCCGACGATCTTCTGGCCTGGTCCAGGGAGAAGGATAAAGGCATATCCAGAGCTACGGTTTATCGCACGCTGTCTCTGCTGACGGATCTGGGGCTGCTGGAAAGCCTGGATTTCGGCGACGGTCGTCTCTGTTACGAGCCTGCTGAAGGACGCAATCACCACGACCATATCGTCTGTCTGCACTGCGGATCTATTACCGAATTCCATTGTAATGAGATAGAAGAGCTGCAGTGCGATGTGGCGGACCGGCTCGGTTTCAGGGTGGATCACCATTCCCTGAGAATATACGGGACATGCAAAGATTGCAGTGAGAGGACTGAGTGCAATGAACAGCGATAATCTGACTCTTGTGCTGGCTTTTTTGGGTGGGGTGGTGTCCTTTCTGTCACCGTGCGTTCTGCCGCTCATACCCGGTTATCTCTCATTTATAACCGGGCTTTCCGCGGCTGAGCTGGAGAGGGGAGGGAGCACAGTCTGGCGGGCGTCTCTGGCTCCGTCAATGCTCTTTGTATTAGGTTTTTCGGCCATATTCATCTCTCTCGGCGCTTCCGTTTCGACTATCGGAAAATGGCTTTTGGTCAATCAGCCTCTGCTGACCCGTGCCGGAGGTCTGCTGGTAATTCTGCTGGGCCTCTTTGTAATAGGCTGGTTGCGGTTGTCTCCTCTCTACAGGGAGAAACGCTTTCACCTGGATAAGATGCCTCTGGGCATCTGGGGAGCGCCGCTGGCAGGAGCCGCCTTCGCTTTTGGCTGGACACCTTGCGTCGGGCCTATTCTCTCCGCCATTCTGCTCAAGGCGGGCACGGTGGAGACAGCCGGTCAGGGTATGCTGATGCTGTCGGCCTACTCATTGGGGCTGGGGATACCCTTTGTGGTCTCGGCTCTTCTCTTCTCACTTTTTATGGGCTTTTCAGGTTGGATAAAGAGGCGCTACACTCTGGTAACCTATATCAGCGGCGGGTTGCTGATTCTGATGGGTGTGCTGATGCTGATGGATAAAATGACTCGCTTTTCCGGGTTTGTTCAGGGATTGTTGCCGGGTCTTTAAGGATAAGGGATCATATGCGAATTTGGGGCGGAAAAAACAAGGGAACGATTGAAGGTCATTGCGGGTTTAATTGCCGGAAATGTCATGCCGGAGGCACAAAGGCACAAAGGCACAGAGGCACAAAGGGTTCAGGTCCGTTTGCTGGTCAGGCACAGAGGCGCAAAGGCGGGGAACTCTGCTCTGCGGGGCTGCGCCGGCTGGCGCTGGTGGGCAACCCCAATGTGGGCAAGAGCGTTATCTTCGGTGAACTGACGGGGCGCTATGCGGTGGTTTCCAATTACCCAGGCACCACGGTGGAAGTCAGCCGCGGCCATGGTCTTATCGACGGTCATGTCTACGATATAACGGATACGCCGGGGATCAACAGCCTGACCCCTCTGTCAGAGGATGAGAGAGTTACCAGAGACTGGCTGTTGCACAATCGCCCCGAGGCGGTTCTTCAGGTAGCGGATGCCAAGAATATGTACCGGACCATTATGCTGTCGCTGCAATTGGCGGAGATGGGCATGCCGATGGTCATGGCGCTCAACATGCAGGATGAGGCGCGCAATCGCGGTATAGAAGTTGATGCCGCCGCGCTGCAGAGTGCGCTCGGCATAAAGGTTATACCCACGGTAGCTGTGGAGGGGAGCGGCCTGCAGGAATTGCGGCGGGCGGTTGCCACGGCGTCCCGGGCCGGGGTGGCCATCGAATACGATCAGCACATAGAAGATGCTCTGTCGGAATTCGAGAGCATATTAGCTTCGCCTGACGGGGCTTCCGTATCCATTGACAGCCCGGGCGTCACATTGCGCAGCTTGGGCCTGATGTATCTCTGCGGCGACCCCTGGCTGGCGGAGTGGCTGGGAAGTAATTACGGGTCCGATAAAATGGAGCGTCTGGAAGATCTGGCGCAGGGAGTGAGAGCGGCATACAACCGTCCGCTGGATTACGTCATTGCCCAATGCCGTCTCAAGGCTGCCGACGACATCGTAAAGCGCATAGTTACCCGGGGAGCGGCTACAGAGAACATCGGACAGTGGCTGGGCGATCTGACTACCAGGCCGCTGACGGGCATACCCATATTCCTGGCGGTAATCTACCTTGTCTTCAAGCTGGTGGGGCAGTTTGGCGCCGGCACGCTGGTGGATCTGATCGAAACCAACCTCTTCGGCAATCACATTCTTCCCTGGCTGTCGGCCGTTATAAAAGGCCACCTGCCCTGGCCGCTGCTGCAGGACGCCCTTATCGGCAAATACGGCCTGATCAGCATGGGGCTTACTTATGCCATTGCCATAGTTATGCCCATCGTAGGCACCTTCTTCCTGGCGTTCGGCCTGCTGGAGGATTCCGGGTATCTTCCCCGGTTGACGGTTATGGCCAACAGGGTATTCAGGCTCATCGGTCTTAACGGCAAAGCCGTGCTGCCGATGGTGCTGGGCCTGGGCTGCGCCACCATGGCTACTCTGACCACCCGCATACTCGACAGTCGAAAGGAACGGCTGATCGCCACTATATTGCTGGCTCTGGGCATCCCTTGTTCGGCTCAACTGGGCGTGATGCTGGGTATGACATCCTGGCTTTCCGTCGGTGCGATGATGTTTGTCGTTGCTGTGGTGGGATTTCAGCTCTTTGTGGTCGGCTGGCTGGCATCGATGATCCTGCCTGGGGAGAGATCGGATTTCATCCAGGAACTGCCGCCGATACGCTGGCCGCAGATATCCAATATCGTCATAAAGACGCTGCTCAGGGTAAAGTGGTTTCTGGCCGAGGCCGTACCGTATTTCCTGGCAGGAACGCTGCTGCTCTTCACACTTGATGCCACCGGCGCCATGGGTGCCATAATACGCGTATCGGCACCGGTAGTCTCCGGCATGCTGGGGCTGCCCGACAAGGCGGTGGAGTTCTTTATCCTGGGGTTCATGAGAAGAGACTACGGCGCGGCCGGGTTGTATGATCTGGCGCGGCAGGGGATTCTGACCCGCCATCAGATGATAGTCAGCCTGGTCACAATTACCCTGTTCGTTCCCTGTGTCGCCAACTTTTTCATCATTATCAAGGAGCGCGGCCTGGCTACGGCTTTGGCCATTGTCGCTTTCATCCTGCCGTATGCCATTCTTAACGGCTGGCTGGTGCGACTGATACTGTCTACGGGAGTGATACCGTTATGAATCATTATTATGACGAGGCGCTGGAAGAGATCTGGATGCTCCTGGAGCGGGACGAGAGCGCCGTTGACCGGGTGCAGGCCTGTCTGGAGAGGGCGAGCGGAACAGCTTCGCTGCAGGAACTGACGACGTCGGGATACATCGTCATCGACAGGGAGACGGTCCGCTTTACCGGACTGGGCGAGGAACACGCCCGCAATATCATCAGACGTCATCGTCTGGCAGAGCGCCTGCTGGCCGACGTCCTGGGTATGACCGAGGTAGAGGGCGAGGCCTGCAAGATGGAGCATATTCTTTCTGAAGAGGCGGCAGACCGTATCTGCACCCTTCTGGGGCATCCGCAG
>JAQVUQ010000315.1 GCA_028699365.1 bacterium
CCCGCATCTCACCGATAAGAATGACATCCGGATCCTGCCGCAGAACATGCTTGAGCGCCAACGCAAATGAATCGGTATCCAGACCTATTTCACGTTGACTTACCAGGCTCTTTTTATCCTTGTAAAGGAATTCAATGGGATCTTCTATGGTAACTATATGACATGACCTGCTGATATTTATCTGCTCTATCATGGCTGCCAGAGTAGTGGACTTGCCTGATCCGGTGGGACCGGTCACCAGAACCAGACCGCGATTGTGTCCGGTCAGATCGTTAACGACAGGGGGAAGACCCAAACTCCCAATCGTTGGAATATCTATGGGAACCATGCGAACGGCTATCTCAACCGTGCCGCGCTGCCTGAAGATATTTACTCTGAAACGCGCCAGGTTCTCTATACTGTAGGCCAGGTCCATCTCGCCGCAGCCCGCTTCCACACGCCCGTGCTGCTCCGGCGTCAGCATGCCGCCGGCAAGCTCCATGGTAGCGTCAGGAGACAAAGGCTCGCTACCGGCGGCCACAAGCTGACCGTTAATGCGTATTACGGGTGGAACACCGGCTTTGATATGCAGGTCGGACCCCTTATGCTCCACCATTATTTTCAGCAGTTCATCTATGTGCATAATCTATCCTATGCCTGTGCCAGCATCTGCTCAAAAGCCTGCGGGTTATGAACTTTGGACAGCGCTTCTTCCTTAGTGACCAGACCTTTGGTGTAGAGATCGAGAAGACACTGATCGAGCGTCATCATACCCAGTTTGCTGCCTGTCTGCAGCGTGGAGGCTATCTGATGCGTCTTGGCTTCACGAATCATGTTGCGCACGGCCGAGCTGGCTACCATGACTTCAAACGCCGCTACACGACCATTGCCCTCCTTCTTACGGCAAAGCATCTGGGATATGACCCCCAGCAAGTTGACCGAAAGCTGCATCCTGACCTGGGCCTGCTGATGGATGGGAAAAACGTCTATGATTCTGTCGACGGTCTGAACCGCGTCGGTAGTATGCAAAGTGCCAAACACCAGGTGGCCGGTTTCAGCCGAAGTAATCGCCAGGGATATCGTTTCCAGATCCCGCATCTCGCCTACCAGGATGACATCCGGATCCTGCCGCAGAACAGCACGCAAGGCAGCCGAGAAGGAATAAGTGTCTTCTCCAAGTTCACGCTGGTTCACCAGCGCCTCCTTGTCCTGATAGACAAACTCCACCGGATCCTCCATAGTCATTATATGGCAGGATTCCTGAGCATTGCGATAATCGAGCATGGCAGCCAGTGTAGTGGTCTTGCCGGAGCCGGTCGGTCCGGTTACCAGAACCAACCCTCTGGGCTTCATAGCCAGATCGGCGCAAACCTGAGGCAGGCTCAATTCCTCCATGGTCTTGATCTTCAGAGGTATGGCACGGAAGCAACCGCCTATGGTTTCCCTCTGCTGAAAAACGTTGACACGAAATCTGGCCAGTCCCTCGATACTGTAGGCCAGATCCAGTTCCAGATCACGTTCAAACCGTGCCTGTCTTTCAGGAGTCAGGATGCTGTATATGAGCTTGCGGCAACTCTCGTTATCAAGCATCTCGAATTCAGAAGGAACCAGATCTCCGTATATCCTTAACATCGGCGGACAGCCGGCCTTGAGGATGACGTCCGACGCATCCTTTGCTACTGCCATTCTTAAAATATCATCTATAACCACAGTCGCAACCTCCCTATTTGGCCCCGATAGTTATACCGCCGGTGGCCTGTCGCAAGAGATGAGCAAACTCAGCCGGATTGGAGCTTTTGGCCAGAGCATCCTCCGCCTCGATAGTGCCCTTGACAACCAGATCCCTGAGATATTGATCCAGGCAGACCATGCCGAACGATCCACCGGTCTGGATAATGGAGTACATCTGATGAGTCTTGCCTTCACGTATCAGGCTCCTTATGGCCGGGGTAGCTACCATTATCTCGAAAGCAGCCACCCGCCCACCGGTTTTGCGGGGCAAGAGCGTCTGCGATATGACCCCCTGCAGTGTAATGGCCAACTGAGCACGCACCTGCTCCTGCTGCTCGGGAGGGAACACGTCGATAACACGGTCGATGGTCTGAGCCGCATCAGTGGTATGCAGAGTTCCGAAGACAAGGTGTCCGGTTTCAGCCGCGGTGATTGCCAGAGATATCGTCTCCAGATCGCGCATCTCACCGACCAGAATGACATCGGGGTTCTGGCGCAAAGCATGCTTCAAAGCATCTCCAAAAGAGTGAGTGTCAACTCCCAGTTCACGCTGGTTGACGACGCACATCTTATCCGAGTGCACAAACTCTATCGGATCCTCGATAGTCAGCACGTGGCCGCGCTTTTTCTCGTTGATATAATTGATCATGGCGGCCAGAGAAGTCGATTTGCCTGACCCGGTAGGTCCGGTAACCAGGACCAGACCTCTGGGCTTATCCGAAAGGACCTTGGTCACTTCCGGCAGATTCAGATCCTCGATGGTCAATACCTTTATGGGGATCAAACGCAAAACGGCTCCGATAACATCTCGCTGCTGAAAGACGTTGACGCGAAAACGAGCTACACCGGGCACCGCGTACGAGAGATCGAGTTCATGCGTTTCCTCGAACTTCGACTTGCGCTCCTCGTTCAAAATGGCGTAAATGAGTTCCTTGTTGCTCTCGGAAGTCAGCACCGGCCATTGCGTCATTCTCTCCATTTTACCGTGGATGCGCATAACCGGAGGTTCCCCGACCTTGAGATGAAGATCGGAGGCGCTTATCTCTAACATTTTTCTGAGCATATCATCTATATGCATCTAAAATAACCTCCAAGCCCAAGCTACAACCCCAAAAATCAATCTATTACTTTGTTCAAGGGATATTCCACTATACCCTCTGCACCTGCCCGCTTCAATTGCGGTATGATATCCCTGACTACTTTGGAACTGATAATAGTGTCTAGATCATACCAGTCATCCCCGATCAGCCGGGAGACAGTCGGTTTCTTCAGAGCAGGCAATATGCCGATAACCTCGTCCAGACGATCACCGGGAACGTTCATCTTGAGCCCGACCAGGTCCTCGGCCCGCAGCGCCCCTTTGAGCATAATTACCAGGTTTTCTATCTTGGTTCGCTTCCATTCATCCTGCCATGCTTCTTTGTTGACGATAAGCTTGGTGGAGGATTGAAGTATGTCCTCCACTATGCGCAGGTTATTGGCTTGAAGGGAGCGCCCCGTTTCGGTCAATTCCACTATGGCATCGACCAGATGCGGCACTTTCACTTCGGTAGCACCCCAGGAGAACTCGACCGTGGCGCTGACGCCTCTGGCCGACAGGTAGTCCTTTGTGGCATCCACCAGCTCCGTGGCAATGCGTTTGCCCTCAAGGTCCTTCACGCTTCTGATATCGGAATCCTGCGGTACAGCCAGAACCCAGCGTACCGGCTTCATACCGGCTTTAGCGTAGAGGAGATCGGCAACCTCCACTACGTCGGCCCGATTCTCCATAATCCAATCTTTACCGGTAAGCCCTATGTCCAGAACGCCGTCCTGCACATAGCGCGGTATTTCCTGAGCCCTTATCAGCATACATTCCATCTCATCGTCGTTTATCACAGGGAAATAGGAACGCTCACTCACAGATATACCGTATCCCGCTTTGCGGAAGAGATTGAACGTGGCCTCCTGGAGACTTCCTTTAGGCAATGCAACTTTCAGTTTCATCTTTGATTTCGTTTCCTTTCCATCACTGTGTGTAACCTATTATAGTGGCAGCCGGAGACACTTTCAAGAGGCCGGGAAAAGCAGAAAGGCCGCCTGGAAAGGCAACCCTTTACTAAAAGCTCTCATTTCAACGTTTCCGAGCAGACCGCTCAAGCTTTTCGCTTAACAACGCTGACCTTAGAACTTTGAACCGCGCTCGAAGAGCGCATTTTCAGTTCTTCTTGTTGTGCTTC
>JAQVUQ010000316.1 GCA_028699365.1 bacterium
GTCCGGTTGGAAACGGTATCGACGGCGACCGCTGTAATTCTGATCCCCCAAATAGATGCCTGGGATTCGGAGAGATCGATCCGGAGATCGGCAGTCTTATCCTTCCCGGTATAGTCTGGTCTACCCAGGGTCGCCTTCATCACCGGGGTAGGATAACTTGCTTGGGCATGCTCCAGAACACCGGCAGGGATGTAGTCGGGATCATCGGTCAGAACAACCGCATCTACGCTTTCGTAACCCGAACCGGCATCGAGTATCCGCACCGTCGTAATACCCCTTTCAATCTGAGCAGTTCCGGCCAGTTCCCAAACATACTTCCCACCGGTCCCGGCGTGCGTAACCCCCAGTTGCCGACCGTTGATCTCCAGCTGCACCCGCCTGTCACGCAAAGGTTCGTCCTGCCGATAATCTACATAAGCCCGTACCCAGACGTAATACCTGCCTGCCTCAGGAACAGGGAAAGTCAGTATCAGGGCATCGGAAGTTTTGTCCTGCCTGTCAGCGCAACGAAACCCCGTGCCGCTGAATCCTTTAATATTGCGCTGAAGATTCCATATTCCCTGAAAATCCTCCGCCTCTATTTCCAGGTAATGACTTCCGACTCTTTTACCATGCTGATCTTCAGCCCAAAGCGATGAAGAAAACTGGCACAGCACAAACAAACCCAATATATAAACTGCTACTCTCATAGTTATAGCCCGCATCTTAATACCATTCTTTCCAGGCATAGTTGAAGCCTGATATAGTATGCTCGACCATCATTCCATTGGGAACGAACTCTACATGCCCATCGCCAAATAAATGATTAGCTCCTTCTTTATGGTTGGGATTACGTCCTGCAGCCCGAGGAGTGTAATCAACCATCAGTACCGCCTTATCATCATCCGGCAAGTATTCCGGAGCATTACTTCCCAGACCGACGCTCCACCAACCGAAATAAAGATAGCTGGAGTTAGTTGCAGCATTCCCCGCTCCGTTCATATAAGGAAAGTTGCTGGTACTATACGGCATGTCGGTACAACTCGGACAATAATAGACACTCTGGTTCTTGCTTGGAACATAATGTAAGTCCTGTGTACCCAACCTGGTAAGATAAGCCACAGGGCCGACAGGTGCCTGGCTCGCGCCCCATAAACTGCCGAATGGATATGTGTTATTCCGGCAGGGAAAAAGCCGGCCATCCCAATCCTGGACATACATAAAGATGCCCAAGCCGATCTGCTTCAGATTGCTCATGCATGTCGTCTGCCTGGCTTTCTCCCTGGCCCGGCTGAAAACAGGGAAAAGGATAGCAACCAGCAAGGCTAAAATAGTAATAACAACTAGTAATTCGATAAGAGTGAATCCTCGTCTTTTCATGGTCTGCACCTCCAAAATGTATTTCATTGCCATACTCAATTTATTCGCTGTCAAACTAAGCCGTTCCTGTTCTTCAAATACACAAATATACCTATTTTTGGCTGTATTTTGAACAATATGGCTGTTAATAAACATATCTTGCTAACAGCTCCCCAAACTTAACTCTTGCCAAGAAATAACTCGGGCTAATTCACACTTCTTGAAACTTCGTACCAATTAGTCCCATCATAAATCAGTTCCATCGTATCGTCCGCGGTAGAGGCAAAGGAAGAACTGAGCTTTATATTGCCGCTTTCCACTATGATAGTGTTGGCATCATTGAAAAGTATAGTAATCTTCTGCCCCGTATAACCGTCGTCAAAAGTAGTAATGGTGGTGGCTGCCGTATTGTTTGTTCGATAAAAGTCGTTACTGCCGTAGAGACCGACTGAAGGGCTTGTGTCCGCATCTGCCAATTCTGCTACCAACGGATAGGGGTTATGCTCAGCCCAGATTTGGATGTCATCGAAGTATACACAATCATCCGACGAATCGTAAAGCCCCCCAAAAACCAGAGTCATTGAATTACTGTCAGGATCGAAATAGAAACTCCCGGTATACTTTTGCCAAACACCGATAACGCTAGTCAGATATAAAGCATTTGGTGCGCCACCATACACATACCACAAAATCATTCCCTGCCCACTTGCCGCATTAACCCAGCAACTAATGGTAATCCATTGACCTTTAAAAACATCAGGGATGGAATAACTCAAGCCCTGATAAGAATATGCTGAGGTCTTTGTAACTTTAACAGCATACTTGCCGGTCTTTTTTGTCGTATCCGCCTGTCCGTCTCCTGTCAGAATTATGCCGGCTGAGTTGAAATTTTTAAAGGGCTTGGGGAAACCACCAGCCCAGGATTCCAACCCGCCGTTCTTAACTATATTGAAGTCTTTAGCATGCGCCCCAGTGCAACCTCTTGTTGTATCTACTTGCATGGCATCTCTTATATAATTGGTTTCAGAAAAACTTGTGACACCACCGCCGGACGTATAGGTGAAATTCTCGACGGTTGAAAACCTGGTATTCTGATCGAGTGTAATACTCCCACCGTAACCTGAAATTCTATAGTGGCTGCAGTTTTCCAGTGTTATAGTTCGACTATCGCTAGGGGCCAACTCGCCGCCGGCACAATCCTTCAAATAAATGCCGTTGGCATCGCTTTCGAAATGCGTGCCGTAGACATTCAATCCTCTACAATTTTCAGCCCAGATAGAATACGATGAGATACTTTCGGCAACTCCACCTATTATCGTATTATTTCCCTGCCCTGCTTGATCGGCGAAATGCCAGCCATATCCCACACCCTCGGCAATGCATCCGTTAAAAGTATTGGCGTTACAACAAATGGAACTGACCGTCTCTCTTTCACAATGAAAGAGCCCTGTTCCTGATGCACGACTTGATACTTTATTGAAAGTATTAAGCAAAGCTCCTTTCAGGTAGAAACCATAGTCACCCACCCCGTTGATATCGATTTCCGCAAAGGTTCCCCTATGAACTCTGGTAAGCTTGAAGGCGTTGCCGGTACCGCTTACAGTGGATACACTCATTCCGCTGATATGAGAGTAATTTGTGTCAGTGGAAGTACCGCCTATCTGGAAAGCATCTGCGTCAGTAGTCTGTTGTGTTATTTTTGTTATTCCTATACCGGCTCCTACCCAATTCACGGGCTTGTTCGCAGCAACGACAATGGCAGACGTAATCCGATACGTGCCGGTTGGAAAATAAACGGGCTTATTCATATTCGCACCAATGTCTACTGCGTTTTGAATAGCAGTTGTATCGTCGGCAGACCCATCTCCAACCGCCCCAAATGTTCTGATGTCAACCCACGGCGTCATCGTCGTATCCTCTGAGATGCGCAGTTCGTCTGTAACACCTGGAAAGTAGGCACTGTGGTTACCGCTGTAATACTGATCTCCGATCTCCACTTTAACGGCAGCGGGTATGTCATCAAACCAACGACTCCCTTCTGCCGAAGCTGCTACTTCGCCATCAATGTAAAGCATCCATTTGCCACCGAGTTGGACCACAGCTATGTGGTACCACTGACCAGCGTCGAAGGTTTTAGTATATTGAATGCTTTGGTTCCCTGCAGAAGTAGACCTTACTTCGCATATCAGACTGCCATTACTACCAAGATAACGAAAACTCAAATAATTAGTATTTGAATTATAGTACATGAAAAATACTCTGTCGCCTACTCCCTGCTCCAGGGTTATAGACGGCTTGATCCACATCTCTATCGTGCCGCTGCTATAAGCCGACCAATCAGGAGGACTGCTCAGAGAGACATAATCATCGGTGCCGTCAAAGCTCAACGCATTGCCGAATTTCCCGGACGCCGTCCAGGCGGCGCCAGAGATGGCACCGTCTCTAGCATAGCTGGAACTGTCCTTGGCCAGCGCACCGCTGCCTTCACTGAAATGCATCAACAAAAGAGTGTTCTTGTCCTTTTCAAGTAAGGTATCATTTGTAAAAGCATGGAGAATCGTAGTATTACCTAACATAAGTA
>JAQVUQ010000317.1 GCA_028699365.1 bacterium
GGTGTAACCACGGGTGATATGGTGGCGCTGCTGAGTAAAGACGGCGAAGTTACCTGCTACAGGTATGCCTCTGCCGACCGGAGCGTTCCGGCTTCGGGGAGCAGGGTCGGCATAAAAACGGCGGTGAAACGGCTGAAGGACAGGACGATTTACGAACTGGCCATACCGCAGAAGGAATTGCCGCAGATAGTCATCAGCCCGGGCGAGATGTTCGATGTGAATCTGACGGTACATGAAGAGGATAGCCCCGGCCCCCGGTCCCGCGATCAGGCCCGCATGATAAGACTGAGCAATGCCGGGATAACTCTGCAGCCTTGAGAGTTCATGGAAATATAGTTTTACGGAGGGGGCGGCGGTGATCGAAGTTACAAGATTGCGATATATGCTGTACATTGCCTGTATAAGCATAGTGATACTTATAGCCGCCCCTCTTCAGGCTCAGACGGGACATGTTAAACTGCGGGTTTTCAATCAGGTCGACAGTACTTCGACCAAAGTGGACGTCAAGGCCGACAGAGCCGTTCTGGAAGCTTTTCAAAAAGCGTATCCTTATATCGATATAACGACGTTCAACGGAATCTATCTGGATATGGATACCGCTCCCCTGATGGCTGTAGCCGGGGGGACATCCCCGGACGTCGTATATGTCAACATGAGGAAGAGCGACAGTTATATCGAACAGGGCATCATACAGCCGCTGGATGAGTTTATGACGCGCATACCGGGGCAGGAGGTAGGAGAGAGATATGTTCCTGCCGCCAGGAAGGTAGCGTTCAGGCGGGGCCCCGACCGGAAGAAGCACTGGTATACGGTGCCTTACGGTAATTCCGTTACGGCTCTTTTGTACCGCAAGGACGTGTTCAAGAAGGCCGGGTTGAAGCCGGACAGGCCGCCCGGCGATTGGGACGAACTGCTGGACTATGTCCACCGGATTACCGATCCCGATAAAGGCATATACGGCATGGGCATGGTTACCGGCAAGAACGTATCCTACATGTGGTATTCGTTTCTGGCTTCGGCGGGCGGCGACGTCATGCAGGAAGATAAGGACGGCCAATGGAAGCTGGTTTACAACGACGATGCGGCCGTCCGTTCGGCTCATTTCTTTTCCAGGCTTATCCAGAAGAGCTATACCAGGAACGGCAAGACGGTAAAGGTTCCCGTCTATACGGATACGGATATTAAGGATAAGTTCAATCGCGGCGAATTGGGCATGATGCTGACGACGATCGACGACAAGATGCTGGCCAACATCAATCCGTTCACTACCGGCATAGCCCCGCTGCCGGGGCCGAAACCCGGACAGTACGGCAGCCAGCTCAATTCACTGATGATGGGGCTCTTTGCGGGGGTGAAAGATCCGCAGGTAAAGGATGCCGCTTTCAAGTTTATGTGGTTCTGGGACGGACCGGAGGCCAGGCGTATAAGAACCCGCATATACGTGGAAAACGGCTACGGGGGCTTTGTCAATCCTCTTTATCTTAAAGAATACGGCTACAGAGAGTATTTGAAATACGTCCCTGCCTCCTGGATGTACACGCTGGAGAAGGCGATGAAATACGGCAAGCCTGAGCCGTACGGCAAGAATTGCGATGTCGTTTACGCTCTGATGGACAGGCCGGTGCAGCAGATGCTGGCCGATGATACGGGCAATATGCCCGAAGCCGGGGCGATAAAGCACATACAAAGCCTGCTTTCGAAAAGCGTAGGGGAGGCCGAGGACGAACTGCTGAACATCGTTCCGCCGGACAAACTGCGACTGCATCGTCTGACGGCTCTTGCGATATCGATTATTATTCTCATAGCCTTTATAACGGTATTCCGCTATCTGATGAAAGCTTTCACTCCGTCCGATGCGGAAAGCCGGGAGAAGTGGGGCTTTCGTAAATACTGGCTGGCTTATGTCCTGCTGCTGCCGGCCGTAGCCACGATCTTCATCTGGAGTTACCTGCCGCTTATTAGAGGGGCGGGGCTGGCTTTTCTCGATTATCGCATCATGGGAGGCTCCAGGCTTGTCTGGCTGGATAACTTCGGCGACATTCTGTTCGATCCCTTCTTCTGGAAGGTGCTTGGCAATACCTTCTATTATGCGGGGTTATGGATGCTTTTGGGATTTTTTGCTCCCATCGTTCTGGCTCTGTTCCTGAGTGAAGTTCCGAGGTTCAAGGTCTTTTTCAGAGTGTTGTTCTATCTGCCGGCGGTTATATCGGGTATAGTCGTCATGTTCATGTGGAAGAGCTTCTACGATCCTGCGGCAACCGGACTTCTCAATAAGCTCTTCTCCGTCGTCGGTATGGAGCCTCAAGCCTGGCTGCAAAATCCTCATCTGGCCATGCTTTGCATCATTGTGCCGATAGTCTGGGCCGGAATGGGCCCCGGCAGCCTCATCTATCTGGCTGCTCTGAAGAGCGTTCCGGAGGAACTTTATGAGGCTGCCGATCTTGATGGAGCCGGAACGCTGCGAAAGGTATGGAACATAACTCTTCCCATGATCAAACCCCTGATCATAATCAATTTTATCGGAGCCTTTATCGGCGCCTTCAATTCATCCGATTTCGTTCTGGTTATGACCGGAGGCGGACCGAATTATTCCACTCATGTTATGGGGTTGGAAGTCTTTTACAACGCCTTTCTCTATTTGAAATTCGGACGGGCGGCAGCCATAGGCTGGCTGATGGGTCTCATACTTCTGGGCTTTACGGCGTATCAAATGAAGCGTTTGTCCAATATGACCTTCAAGGCCGGAGGAGAATGAAATGCCGATAATCAGCAATATACGCAGGGGTTCCAGGCAACTCAAGGCACAGGTTTTCTTTGTCTATCTGGTTCTGATTCTGGGATCGGCCACCATGATATACCCCTTCCTGATGATGGTCAGCGGCTCATTCAAGAGTTCCGTCGATTCATCCACCTGGGAGGTTCTGCCGCGATATTTTTACGACGACGCCATGCTGTTCAGGAAATACGAAGAGGCGCGTTTCAACGAGGATCTGCTTCTCTATAACTCGGTCACCGGTGAAGGCGTCGCCAGCTTTGAGGAGATCGCGCCGCCGCAGAAAATCGACCGGCTTCTGCTGAGGGAGTGGAACGCCTTTACGGCTGAAAACGAGCTCTCCCCCTGCTTCTACCAACTGGGGCAATCCGGGAGCGCCTCCGGTTTTATGCCGCTGATCAAGCGCAAATATACGGAATACCTCTACAAGCGTTTTAAAGGAGACATCGAGGCTTATAACGCCGCTGCTTCCTCAACGATAACGGCATGGTTCTATGCCGGCATTCCTTACGATAACTACACCATGAAGAGCTATGCCGGCGAAGACAGCAGGGCATACAGGATGTATTACGATTTCAAAAGAGATACGGATCCGGTAAACCGTGTATATCTCTCCGTGGAAAATACATATCGCTATGCCTTCCTGGCCCTGAAATACGGCAGCTCTGTGGAAGATTACAACAAAGTTCACATGACAACGTATAAAAGCTACAGCCAGGTGCCTCTGGCAACGAGCGTTCCCGGACAGGGCCTTGAGAGAGATGACTGGGTGGAATTCGTACGCGAGAATCTCAATCGTGTCTTCATCGAGGCTGACACGGATTATCTAAGTGATTATCGCAGCCTGTTGAAGAACAAATACGGCGATATAGCGAGGCTGAATCACGCTTACGGCAGCGATTACGACGGTTTCGAGGAAGTGTCGTTTCCCGATGACAGGGGTACTGCCGGGGCGCCGCTGGTGGACTACGACGGATTTATAATGTCGGCTGCTGCCGAGGCTTTTCGTCTTACAGGTCCGGATATACTCTTCAAGGAGTATCTTAAAGAAAAATACGGCCGGATAGAGAGGCTCAATGACGCTGCGGGCACTTCATATATATCCTTTGAAAACGTCTCCATG
>JAQVUQ010000318.1 GCA_028699365.1 bacterium
TAGCCAGTATGTTGTCACCCGCCTTGACCTTGGAAGAATCACCGAAAACGGCAAAGGGGAAACGTCTGGGCTTGTCCGGACGGAGACGGATGACCGCAATGTCTGTCTGCGGATCGGTCCCGACCAACTCGGCGTCTATCTCCTCCCGGTCGGCCATGGTGCAACTGATATACCTGGCATCGCCGGCTACATGGTGATTGGTGACTACGTAACCCTCTTCGGAGATAATGACCCCGCTTCCGTAAGCTTCGGACTTCTCCTCACGCCCCTCGTAATAAGCCGCCGATACCACATGAATGCGTACCAGGGCCGGTTTCACTTTAGCGATGGCCGCTTCCACGGCGGGCTGCTGAACATCGACCGATACCTTGACAAGATCCTCTCCTGCTGCAAAGGCCGATGGAAACAGCGTCCATAAGAGTATAGCCAACAATATGGCGACAAGATAACAACTGCGTTTGAACAATTCCGTTTCTCCTCTCTACTTACATACGTTTCCCGGTTATACGACTTATGTGCAATTAAGATACCTGTCTGCCTGTTTTATATTCTTCATATTCGGCAACAGGCATGCAAAACCTTCCAAGGGCTCTATTCAAGGTCATCATCCGAACAGCAGAGACGTTCGGCTTCCGGCGATAAATGCCCGCTTTCGCCTACCCGCATAGCTTGCAGAAAATCGGTCAGCAGTTCCTCTGCCTTCCCGGCATCGCTTTTTCTCACCTTGAGACACGGTCGACCGATCAGAGGGTTATATCCTATACCGACACAGCCGTAGCCTAAGAGATGCTGCGTGATTTCGCCCGGGATGAAATAACGTATGCCCGCCTCTTCCAGAAGCGATTTGGCCAGCAGCAACAGCCCCTGATCTCCGGTCTGCAGCACCGTCACCAGTTCTTCATAATCGGACCCGGCAGGAGGATTATCGATATATTTATTTGCCACAGGCGGTTTTGCCTCAGGCAGGCTTGTTTCCGGCAGGCCGGTCACCAGAGGGATGCCGCAATCGGCGCATACGGTTATGCCGGGATTGTATTCGCTTTTGCACTCGGGACAGATCATGTCAACCGTACCCCCATCGTTGATTCATGGATCAAAAGATACCGGATATATAGAATACGTTTGAGAGATGACATTCGTTACAGTCTGGCGGAATTATCTTTAAGGTTGAATTCGACACCGCATTTGTTTTTACCTGCCGGGGGAAAGAACTAGGGCAGCCTGCATCCCTTCAGTCCATGCTTCTCCAGATAGCGCTGATGATACTCCTCGGCCGGGTAGAATTCTGTCGCCGGCACTATCTCCGTGACAATGGCACGCTTGTATTCTCCGGAAGCTTCCAGTTTTTTCCGGCTCTCTTCGGCCACCTCTTTCTGCTGGGGGGTATGATAAAAGATGACCGATCTGTACTGGGTACCTTTATCCGGCCCCTGACGGTTCAAAGTTGTTGGATCGTGTGCCTCCCAAAAAACCTGCAGTAACGCTTCATATGAAACCTGCGCGGGATCGTATTCCAACTGCACCACCTCGGCGTGGCCGGTCCTGCCGGTGCAGACGTCTCTGTAGGTGGGATTCTGCATCGTCCCGCCCATATAGCCGACACTGGTGGAGGTAACTCCCCTGACTTTACAGAACGCCGCCTCCACACCCCAGAAACAACCTGCGCCGAAAGTAGCCTTCTCCGCCATGCGATCCACTCCTTCATGCCCGTGATTTACGACTCCATCGGATCGCTGCACAATTCGTTCCCTTGACTCATGAAAAGGGTATAAAGCCTAAAAGCGACAAATTTTTCAAAGTAAGGACAGTATTATGAGTAGAAAACTATCCCATATTGCTCTGAAACGCACCCTCAATCCGGTCGACGCCGTAGGCATAGGACTGGGGGCCATCATTGGTGCCGGTATATTCATAGCTATCGGGCAGGCAGCCGGAATCGCCGGTTCCGCCGCCCTGATCTCCATGCTCATAGCCGGCGTAGCAGCCCTGTTCAATTCACTCAGTGCCGCTCAACTGGCGGCCGCCTATCCGGTATCCGGCGGCACCTATGCCTACGGCCGAGAAGTCCTGAACGATTTTACCGGCTTCATCGCCGGATGGGTTTTCATTATCGCCGCCTTCACCGCCGATTCAGCCATATCCCTGGGCTTTGCGTCTTATCTGGCCTTTATACTGCCGGGGCTGTCTCCCAGGATACTGGCGGTGGTACTGGCTGCAGGCGTTACCCTGTTGAACTATTACGGCATAAGCTATTCGGTCAGGATAAATACCCTGCTGGTGGCGCTGAAACTCATCCTGATTCTGGCTTTCATTATTCCGGCACTGCCGGCTTTTCTGTTCTCCATGTTGAAGCCCTTCAGTCTGAAGCCGGCAGCGGGCATCCTGCAGGCGGCAGCCGTGCTCTTCTTTGCCTATACCGGCTACGCCAGAATTGCCACTCTGGGCGAAGAGGTGAAGGATCCGGCCAGAAACATTCCCAGAGCCATAATGATAGCCCTGGGCATTTCGGCAGGACTTTATACCGTCACGTTTCTGGTTGCCCTCGGCCTGATAGGTGCCCACGGCCTGGCGGCCTCCGATGCACCCCTCAGCCGGGCTGCCGCCTCCACCGGCAATGTAACAGGAACCTGCGTTATCTCGGCAGCAGCGCTGATTGCCGCTTTTACCGTTATTCTCACCGATATCATGGGTGTCTCCAGGGTGATCTTTGCCATGGGCCGTAACAGACATCTGCCGCATTTCCTCTCGGTTGTACACCCGAAACACGGTACTCCCCATTTGGCAGTATTGGCTTCCGGATTTACAGTAGTGCTGCTGGCGACGTTCCTGCCGCTGAGAAGCCTGGTGGCGGCAGGCAGCTTCGGCCTGCTGTTATATTACGGTATTACCAACATGGCGGCCTTCCGGCTGGAGAACAGGCTCAGGCGTTATCACAGAATATGGGCCGTCCTGGGCTTTCTGTCATGCTTCGGCCTGGCCCTATTCCTGCCATGGCGCATTATCGTCACGGAGATGCTGGTGATAGCAGCGGGGGCGGCATATTATCTGCTTCTATTACGCAGATATATGCCGCCCCCACCGGATTAATTCCTAAAAGATTTCAAGCAGCCTCAGGCTCTGGAGCCGGTATATCTCCGCCCTGCTCAGGCTCTTTGGAGAGTTGACGGTAAACGTATATACTGGCCAGATACATGACCGGTATGGCCAGAAATATGCCGACACCCAGGGCAAGGAAACCCAGTATTTCCACTCCTAACAGAACAAAACCGAAGAGGAAGAGCTGCCATCTTGCCCCTTCGGTGATGACAGCGCTGGCCTTTAGTGCCTCAACCGGACGCATACCCTTATCAACGATTAAATACGGGACAAAGCCGTATTTAATGGCCCAGATGATGCCCGGCACCACCAGAAGAACTGTACCAAGCATTACAATAAGTATGAACAGTATACTGCCCCCAAGATACCGCCAGAACAACGAAGCATGGCTCCATAGATCTTCATACTCTGGTTTCTCACCATCAGTAAGCTTGAGAAGTATCTTCAGATAGCCGATACCGGCAATCATACTCACTACGTAAGAAGCTATCGTCAGAACACCCGACAGGGCACGGTCATCGATTTTCTGGATAAAAGAATTCAGAACCGCATATGCAATGTAGATCAGCGCCAGAACAGCAAAAAACCCGAGATTGCTCTTGACCTTGTCCCATCCGAAGCCTACCGCCTCGCCCATAGAAAAATTTTTACCTTCCATAAGAACACCTTCCCTTCCGCAATTCATAAATCCGGTTACTGACATCGTTCAACGCTGCGAAAGGGAATTCCTGCCTGCAGGACGACTAAGCAAGCTTAACGTTGTAAATCAAGCACGCAGGCGCCGCGGCTGAAGG
>JAQVUQ010000319.1 GCA_028699365.1 bacterium
GGCGCTCAGGATAGCGGCGGCGCTTGTGCCGGCTGTCTTTCTTCTGATAGCATTCAACGTTGCATCCGGGGAACGGACGACCGGGCTTCGCGTAACGGCAACCACCACCATGATGCAGGCGGCCGTCAGGGATATAGCCGGCGACCGGGTGCAGGTAACCGTGCTTATCCCGGGCGGAAGCTGTCCCGGGCACTACGATATCAGGCCGGGTGATGTCCAGGCGCTCAAGAGAAGTGCCGTTCTGTTTACGCACGGTTATGAGGGATTCGTTCCCCGTCTTCGTGCAGCCGCAGGCCTGTCCGAGGCGCAAGTGGTGGGGATACCCGTGCCTGGGAACTGGCAACTGCCGGATGTATACGTGAAAGCGGCGCAGTCGGTTACAGCCGCTCTGTCCAAAGCGGATGCCGCCGGTCGCCCGGAGTATCTGCGCCGTTTTAAAACGGTGCAGGCCAGGGCACGTGCCGTCGATATCAGAGTCCGCAACCAGGCACGAAAAGCAGGGTTCGGCCGTACGGCTGTGATCTGCTCCGATCAACAGGCCGACGTACTGCGCTGGATGGGGTTCAGAGTCACGGCCGTTTACGGCAGGCCGGAGGAGTTTACGCCGTCGGGAATACACCGGCTTGTCAAGATGGGCAAGGCTGACAAGGTGGGACTGGTGGTGGATAACCTGCAGAGCGGAGCTGACGCAGGAAAGCAACTGGCTCGCCAACTGGGAGCCCGGCATGTTATCCTGTCGAACTTTCCGGGCGGGTTCAGCAACACCGGGACCTGGGAGAGCACTGTGCTTGAGAATACGAGCCGGGTCGTCAAGGCGTTGGGCGGGCACAGCCATGGGAAGTAAGGTATGTGCCATCCTGGCGGACGGGATAAATACGGCTTATCACGGTCTGCCTGTGCTGCAGCGTTTTTCGCTGCAGGTACCAGAGGGAGAATTACTTGGGGTGTTTGGCCCGAACGGAGCCGGCAAGAGCACGCTGTTAAAGGTCTGCCTGGGCTTGGTGCCGCCGGTATCCGGTAACATGCGGATATGCGGATACCGGATGATCAGGGAGAACGTTCCTTTCGTCAGAAAGTTGACCGCCTATGTGCCTCAGAGCTTCGATGTCGACAGGCGGATGCCGGTGATGGCTGCAGAAGTGGTGATGATGGGGCGCTTCGGCCGGATGGGCCTTTTCAGCCGGCCGGGACCGAACGATCATCTTGCCGCCGGCAACGCGCTGGACATGCTGGGCGTCGGGCATCTGGCGGAGCGAGCTTTCGGCAGGCTCTCGGGCGGGGAGAAGCAACGGGTGATCATTGCGCGCGGCCTGGCACAGGAGCCGAGGGTGTTGCTGATGGATGAGCCTACCAACTCGCTCGATTGGGAGTCTCAACGCCGGATATGCCGGCTTATACGCGAAGTGCATACTGATCGCAAGCTGACCACTATTATCGTGTCGCACGATATCGATCTGCTGGCCGACACGTGTGATCGCATTGTACTGATGGAGCAGGGGTGCATTGTTATGGAGCGGGACCCGTCGGAATTTCGGCACTGCTGTCGCGGGCAGGCACACTCTTGAATGCGGATTTGCAGGGTTACTGGAAGGTGTGAAGAATTAAGTTATGATGGATCTGCTTCAGGATGTTTTCATGCGGCATGCTATCCTGGCTACGTTTCTGGCCGGGGTTACCTGCTCATGCATAGGAGTGCTTGTCGTCACCATGCGCATCTCCTTCATAGGAGTTTGCATGTCGCATGCAGCCTTTGCCGGAGCGCTTCTGGGGATCATCCTGGGTGTGAATCCGACGGTCACGGCGCTGCTGCTTACTCTTGTTTCAGCCGGGATACTCGGTCCCCTCGCCGACAGGGGCAATTTCAGCCCGGATACCTCCCTGGGCATAATATTCTCTTCCTCGCTGGGTATGGCCTTCCTTCTGCTCTCCATCGTGCCCGGCCCCAAGACCGAGGCGCTGGGACTGCTGTGGGGCAACGTGCTGACGGTGGGAAGAACGGATATCTTTATTCTGGCTGCGGTTGCTCTGGCCATAGTTGTGCTCTTGCGTCTTTTTTTCAAGGAGATCCAGGCGGTGGTTTTCAACCGGGAGATGGCTCTGGCGTCCGGCATTCCCGCTACCGCCGTATTCTACGGCATTCTCGTCTGCAGCGGATTAACGACGGTCGCCTCTCTGAACGCCATCGGCGGATTGCTGGTATTCAGCTTAATCATCAACCCGGCCGCTGCGGCCTATCAGATAGCTTCCGATTTGCGAAGCATGTTTCTTATATCGGCATTGTTCGGTGTGTTGTCGGGATGGGGCGGGCTGTGGCTGTCATGTCTCTTGAATCTGCCCAGCGGAGCGCTGATCATTGTGTTTTCAACGCTGATATTTCTGGGCGCGGCCGCTTTTTCATCCCTGGCACGCTCGCGACGGAACAGCGTCGCTGTTCCGTATTTGAAAGGGGAGAGAGAATAAGTGAATCAGAGAGATTTTTTCGATAATCTGGCCGGTAAGTGGGACAGCCTGGAACGGGAGGATATAGGCGAACGTCTTGTCAGGGTGGTGACGGCAGGTGTCGTTTGCCCCGGACATCGTGTCCTGGATGTGGGCACGGGAACAGGTATTCTTATTCAGTATCTGCTTGATGCCGTGGAGAAGGACGGGCATATCCTGGCCATGGATATCTCTTCCGGTATGCTGCAGACGGCCAAACGCAAAGGCTTTCCGGCTAACGTTGAATTTTTGCAGGCGGATATTCAGGAGAGCGGGTTGCCGGAAAGCCGGTATGACCGGGTATTCTGCAACGCGGTCTTCCCTCACTTCGATGACAAGCTGAAGGCTCTGTCTGAGATTCGCAGGCTGCTTAGACCGGGCGGCAGGCTGGTAATCTCACATCCTATTGGCCGTGAGACGGTAAATAACCTGCATCGCGACGCCGGCGGGGTGGTGGCGGAGGATAGAGTGCCCCCGGCGGAGGTGATGATTCCTCTTCTTGAGACAACAGGATTTACCGGTATACGGATTATCGATGAACCGAACTTCCACCTTGTCCTGGGAGACAAACCGCTATATACTCCATGAGGGGGGCGAGCCCGTCATCTCTGTTGCCTGAAGGGCTTATGCCTCCGAGTTTTCGCTTGTCGTAAGTCTTTGAGGTAGCTGTATGTCGGTTCTTGTTCGCGGAAGCGTGACGCGCACGCTCTTTTCAATGGCACTTCCAATGCTGGCCGGGACGTTTGCCATGAACGCCTATAACCTGACGGATACATGGTTTGTCGCACAATTGGGAACGCTGCCGCTGGCCGCAATGGGCTTTACCTTTCCGGTGGTCATGCTGCTGATTTGCGTGGCCGGCGGCATCGGGACCGGGGTTACTACTCTGGTATCACATGCTATCGGCCGTCATGATCATGCTGATGCCGCCAGACTGGTTACTCACGGCATGGCCCTGACAGTGGCCGTTACCGCTGTTATGTCCACAGCCGGTTATTTTCTTATAGATCCGGTCTTTGCACTACTTGGGGCCAAGGCCGGGATTCTGCCTCTGATAGGCGCTTACATGCGTGTTTGGTATATCGGCGCCGTAACCATGACCCTGCCGATGCTGGGCAACGGGATCCTGATCTCCATGGGCGATTCCAGGGGTGCCAGCCGGTTCATCATCCTGGGGACGATTATCAATGTAATTCTTGATCCCATCATGATTTTCGGCTACCTGGGCTGTCCGGCCATGGGGATCTACGGGGCCGCTCTGGCAACGGTCATTGCCCAGGCCGTATCGACGGTATATCTGATATACCTGCTCCGGGCGAAACACCATCTTCTGGTGAGGGGCGTGGCAGGATTGGGCGACTCGCTGCGCCGGATAACCGGCTTTGCCGTGCCCAATA
>JAQVUQ010000320.1 GCA_028699365.1 bacterium
TGAGAAAGCTGCTTAGAGTCAGGGATTAGCTGTCAAACTTTGCCGACTGATTCTTGTGCATAGGTGGTTTTTTCGGGACAGGAAACGGCAAGAGAAAATTGCCGCCAAAGGAGGAGTAAGCCTGTTTTTCCGGATTGTTTCTGTTACCGGAATTATATCCTTGCAGGAATTTGCGTTTGAATGTCGAATATATAATTACGAAAGCGCTTAAGTAAAAAGGTGTGAGCAATGAATCACGTTACAATGAAGGATATAGCTGCCGAACTGGGCCTTTCTCTGGCTACCGTTTCCAAAGCAATGAACGATAAGCCTGATGTCAGTGAAAAGGTTAAGGGTATGGTACGGCGTGTAGCGGAAGAGAAGGGTTATCAACAGAATTATCTTGCCTCCAGTCTGGCCTTATCCAAGCCGATTAACCTGATAGGGTATATCGTGCCCAGCGCCGACGATTTGTCTACACCCAGGATCACAAAGGCTGTGGAGGATAAGATCTTTATTAACGGATACAATATGCTGCTTGGCCAATCAAATAACGAATTTGAAAAAGAGAGACGTTTAATAACAGATTTTATCCGCAAAAGAGTTTCCGGTTTGGTGCTGATAGCCGCTCCGGGAGATGAAAACATCGAATATTACAGGGAAGTCGTCAGGAAAGTACCGGTGGTTTTCATCGATCAACATCCGGGCATAGAAGCAAACTGTGTGTTGACTAACGACAAGGAGGTATCCCGCCAGGCGGTTGAATATCTTATTGGATTGGGGCACCGTCGCATTCTAGTTCTTGGAGGAGTTAGAGGCGCCGGCACTACTGAGCACAGGCTGGAGGGATGCCGGCTGGCCGTGAAGAATGCCGGGTTGAAAGCGGATGCATTGCTTGGAGCCCAGATAGGTTTTCAGGAGGATGAGGCTTATGGCGTCTTGATGAAGATGGAACGAGAGGGAGCGGCTTACAGTGCCGTACTTTGTCTCTCCAATCGGGTGGCCTGCGGGGCTATACGGTTTTTCCGGGACAGAGGACTGGCTATACCCGAGGATGTTTCGTTAATAGGTTTCGCCAATAATTCCGACGAGGGAGGCGTAAGATCGTTACCCGGATGTACCATAGTCAGGCAGCCCACGTATGAATACGGCGAGAAGGCGTTAGAACTGCTGTATAAGATTATTGAGGACGGCAATACTGGAAAGTACCGGGAGGTAGTGCTGCCCTCATGTTTGCAAACAGGTAATTCTACGGTTCCACCGTCGCTGAGGTGGAGATAATAAAAGGAGGAATGTAAAGATGGCAATCAACTTATCGGGTAAAAGGCAAAAGATTAGTGAGGGCAGGGTAGGAAGGAAAGCATTTACGCTTATTGAGCTATTGGTAGTCATTGCCATAATAGCAATACTTAGTGCTATCCTCTTCCCTGTTTTCGGCAAAGCCAGGGAGAAGGCCCGTCAGACCACCTGTCTGAACAACATGAAGCAGATAGGTCTGGCGGTAACGATGTACAGCCAGGATTGGGATGAGTGTATTCTACCATGTTATCTTACCGCTTTTCCGTGGTTGAAGACATTGGAAACCCTGAAGTATGTTAACAGTCCCCAAACATGGGTATGCCCTACGGGATCTGAACAGACGTCCTATGTCGGCGTTGGCAATAACGTCTTCAGAGCGACGAATTACATGTATAACATGCGTTTGGGTTATCCTGCCGTCGGCTATCCGCTACTGACTCTGGCAGATTTCAAGGCAACAAGGCAGCCCAGCAACTTTGCCGTCCTGATCGACGGCCGGTGCCGCAGTCTGAGCGCACAGTCGTTCGATATAGGAATTGCTGCTGAACTGACTAGTAAAGCTGATTTCCGGCATAGCGAGGGCATGAATATTCTGTATGTTGACGGACACGTAGCTCTTGATCCGGCACCGGTGGCTAACAGAAACGTAAAGACTTATTACAGTGGTGTGGGTTACTAGCATCCGGCGGTAAAATACGGTTGTTGAGGAGATTGAATATGAAACAGGCTGTTCGTCTGATCATGCTGTTATTCTGTGCTCTTCTGATACAGAGCACAGTCTATGGCGAGGGAAATTTGGTAAGCAATCCGGGCTTTGAGGACGGTTTGAAGGGCTGGGGATCAGGCTTCAGGAACGACCTGGTAAAGCCTGCTGTAGACAATACGGTCATGCACGGGCCGGGGACGGGATCTCTGGTTCTACGCGGAGAGGCCGATAAGGCCGGAGGATGGGTCACTCAGACTGTCGCCAATTTACCCAAAGGGCAGAAGAAGTTCAGGATATCCTGCTGGGTGAAGATGCAGGACGTTCCTCTGGGCTGGCAGGGCATAGTCGCCATAGAACAGCTTGGAGCCAAGGGCAAGTGGCTGGGTATTACTAGTATGGCGACTCCCTGGGATCAGAGCGCCGGGGATATAGACTGGCGAAAGCTGGAAAAGGAGTTTGAGGTAAAAGAGGGGACAGAGTTTCTCAGCATCAGTCTGATGGTCAGAAAATCTAACGGCTGGGATGTCAAGGGAGCGCCCAATACGGGCACCGTCTGGTATGACGATATCAGCCTTGAGCCGGTTGGCGAGAGTGCAGGCGGAAATAAGAAGAGCGAAGCCGCGGTAGCTCCGGCTGCCGCGGCCGGTCTGAAGATAGAGGGGCCGGCTCATGGCAATCTTCCGGGTAAAGCCGGTGTAGTCCTGCCCGGTCAGGGGGTGCCGTTCATCATCAAACTATCGGAGCAACTGGGGCGGGAACGTAATCTTAAGGCCGTGGTTACGGTCAGGGATTTCAACGACAAAGTTGTGTTCAACAAGACCGATGAGTTGCTGCTGAAGCCTTCATCTTCTTATGAATACAAGCTGACTATACCGGGCCAGGAGACACAGGGGTTCTTTGGCGTGGGCCTGGCTGTTCATGAGAACGGCCTGCCGCTGGTCACCAGGACGTATAGTTTCTGTGTGATAAAACAGGTTGAGAAACCGGATCCCTTCTTCGGCTTCAGTGCCTTCGGCCCTGTCCAGCCTGAATGCAGTCGTGCCATAAACGCGGGCAGTATAGGATTGTTTATGTACTGGATGTGGGTTGAAGAAAAGAAGGGCGTCATTGATTTCACCCGCATGGATGAAAAGCTCAGCCAATGGACGGAGCAGGGCATTGAACCTGTTGGTATGTTCTATTCCCCGTTTGATGACAGGCAGTTCAATATTCCAGGCTGGCTGTATAAAGACATACTGGAGTGGCGCAAGAACAACAAGGAGCCCTTTCCTGATTACTACTACGATGCCTGGAGCAATTTTATCAAAACAACGGTTAGGCATTATAAAGGGCGCATAAAGAAATGGAGCATAGCAGGTGAATACGACGGTTTGCCGTATTTGGCGTGCATGAGCGAACGTGTACCCTCCTTCGATCATTTTGTGAGGATCACCAGGGTTATTGCCACTGCCGTCAAGGAAGCCGACCCTGACGCTGTTATGGGAGGGATAGGCGTCAGCGGAGTCGATTCCCAAAATAACCTGGTAGTGGCTGAGAAATACTGGCAGAAGACCGGGGATGTGCTGGACAGCCTCAGCTTTAATCCCTATGTTTCTCCAAACACCTTCGGGCCGGGTTCTTCGCCCATAGGTGAGGAGCGAGGCAACTTGCGAGGCATATTGCAACGGGCCAGGGATATAGCCGCTACTACCGGCAAGAAGGAAATATCCATCGACGAAAAAGGCTATATGATAGATTCCAGCCTGCCGGTAGACAGTCCTCACGCTAAGGATATGGCCAAGGTTGCAGCCAGAGGTTATATTGTAGCCAAGTCCGTGCCTGAGGTGAGCCACTACCTCTACTTTATGGCTTATTCCGACTGGGAGCCGGACCCACCCCTGAG
>JAQVUQ010000321.1 GCA_028699365.1 bacterium
ATTTTGCATAAGCAACCAAGAGCTTGAGATCTTTGTATTCTGATTTAAGGTAATTTGAGAACATATCTGCAACCGGCCGGCTTTCCCCTCCCAGCTTAGGGACATTCAGCATACCAAGAATTGTTCGCGATGGATCAGAAATGGATACCTTTACCTGTCCCCTCCAGGCCGGCCGTGTTCCCCATAAAGCCTTCTCTGATATTTTGGGGGCAAGTCTGTTTTTTAGCAATTCTGATAACCTGTAAGAACTTCGACCTAGCCCCTACCCTTCTTAGCTTCCTCCGTAACAATGCAATTAGTCAGATTAATCAAGATACGTCCCTTCGTGCTGCCCTTCAGACAGATTAGCCTTCATTTTTTCGTTTCGTTTCTTTCCCGAAAGTTATTTTGCAGTTTGGCCCCGGATTGAAGTTTACGCGGCCAAAAGCAATCCGGTGAAATGTCAAGAAATTGGAAGAACGAGATTACCCAACTCTGAAGGCTCGAAAAGGGCATAAAAAGCCGATCTCGGCTTCAGAGGCAAAAGGCAGATAGAGAGAAGCGAGCAAGAGAGACGGTAGAAGTTAGCGAAGGATCATAAGCAACACCCCCGTGCAAGTATTTGTGCGGCAAAGGACATTGACAAGTTAATCTCAGGCGATAGGGGCTATGTAAATAACCCCTCTGTCAAGGAGAGTAAAGACCAGATTGACCAGCTTTCTGGCGGACATGACAAGAGCGCGTTTATGCTGGTATCTGGAGACTTCCTTGAATTTCTTCTGGTAATAGGCTCTGTATTCCGGGTTATGGTAAACCAGGGAATAAGCCGCCTGAACCAGGTAGTAACGCAGGTAAGAGTCACCGGCCTTGACCAGACGGGTATCGGAAGCCTCGAATTCACCGGATTGGGTCTTTTTCCAGGTAAGACCGGCAAAGCGAGCCAGACTGCCGGAAGAATGGAACCTCTTGATGTTGCCGATCTCGGCGATAATGCCGGCGGCAAAGACCTCACCGATACCGGGGACGGAAGTCAGAGTATTAGGCAGTCCCTTCATTTGGAGAGAGATAGCCTTGTTGACATCGTCGATCTGCCTTTGAAGGAACTTGATGGAGTTAATGCTCAAGCCAAGGATAAGATCGATGGATTCAGCCACGGTTTTATCGAGGCGGTAAGCATCTCTGGCAGCCTTTTTTAAGGCCTGGGCCGTCTCTTGGGGATCGGCAAAACGGTTTTTACCGTGCTTGACGACAAAATCCACCAGGTTTTCAAGCGGCATCTGGGAGATATCCTCAGCAGAGAGGTCAGCGATGACAGCCATGGAAGTAGCGCCGAAGATATCTGAGAAAGGACAATCCAGCTTGTAGTTGGAGAACTTAAGGAAGAGGTTGTTAAGGAAAGAAGTTTTCTCCCGGGCGATGTTCTCCACCAGATGGAGCCTAAAGCGAGTCAAGCGTTGCAGAGAGAGGTATTTAGGGTCAACGGAAGTATTGTCCGGAAGACGGCCGAAACGGAGTCTCTCAGCAATAGCAGCAGCATCAATAGGATCGGATTTGTCCAGTTCATTGTAGATATCCTTGAACTTCTTAACGGTTCTGGGGTTAAGCCGGAAGACCTGGCAGGCAGCCAGATCAGAGTCCAGCTTAAGGAAGTTAAAGAGATGCCAGTCGTAGACGGAAGTAGGCTCAAGGCCGATAAGAATGTTATCCGGTTTAAGAGAGGCCGCCAGTTCAAGGATGTGAAGTTTGAGGATATTAGCCCCGGACAGGTTGTTAAGGAAAGAGAGAGTATCCGAGACAAGATTGCCGTCTTGGTCAAGGAAGGCGGCTACATTCTTATTCTTGGCGATATCGATGCCGACCAAAAGTTGAGACAATGGGAAACACCCCTTTCATGAAATTACTCGGCAGGGGGTATCCCTGACAACCTGACAGATCAACAACCTCGCCTGAGATCAGCTTTAGGTCGTGGGAAGCGGGAGAACAAGGCTGCCGCACAAAGAGCCTTACCGCAACCCCGGCCAGGCATAATCCGCGTTAGAAGTACCGTCAGGAGCAGGGTGCCATGCTTTGACAAGAGGAATAACCTCAAGGAGAACCAGACATACCCTGCCGGCATTTACTAAAGATTATGTCAGGGATACCCCGGTCTGTAAAGGCTGCCGGTACCCGAACAGACCACCAAATCGCTTGGTGGTACATATTATACGAAGGAGAAGGGTAGTGAAAACCAGATGTTTAATCGTTGATGATGACGAGCGGTCAATAGATTTGTTGGAGGTGATATTAAGCGATATAGACGGCGTAACAGTGGTGGGGAAGGCTGACAACGGATATGAAGCACTGAAAAAGGCTGAGGATCTGCAACCGGACATTGTTTTTCTGGATATAAAGATGCCGTTGTTGGACGGTATACAAGTGTCTGAGCGACTGACAAAGAACAGTCAATTGCCTTTAATAGCTTTGGTCACAGGGCATAAGGAGTATGTGCACGACGGTTATGCCGCCAACGCTTCCGCTTTTATTCTTAAACCGTTTAAACCTGAGGACATAGGACAGAATCTCGAGCGCCTGAGGAAGAAAATAAGGCTGTGTAAGAAAGGAATGCTCAGTAGCGCTGATGGAGTTCTTCATGTTCAAAACTCCGGAGCCGCAGAGATCGCAGGAACATATTCAACTCCTGACTATGTTCAGATAGAAACAGAAAAAGGTGCTAATGGATTTCATATCAGGGATATTCTCTTCTTTTATGCGGAGGGCAGAGAGCTGTTCATGCAGTTGGTGTATGGTAAACCGGAGACGATCGTGTTGCAGATGAAGGATCTTGAGGAAGAATTTGTTCCACGTTCCTTTTTGCGTGTTCATTACAGCTATTTGGTCAATACCGCGCATATAAAAGAGATATTTCGTATAGGTAAGCGGTCCTACTGTATCAGAATGAGCGACTCAAGTGAATATATCCCTATAAGCAAGCGTTACCTGGCACAGATAGGCGGCATAAAGAAACTATGCGCTATGCTTAAGCTTAGTCTAAGAAAAGATTGAGGATTAATGCGCTAAACGTTCCCGCTTTTGTAAAAAACGTATCCTTTTATATAATGATGCTTAAAACACATAGGAATGGTTGAAGCTGTTGGAGAATATATATTGAGTTAATAAGCTAGCGCTAATTAGCTGGTAAGGCAGGCAAATAAGAAGAGGCATAATAAAGCGCCGGAGAGCAGCAACTCTCCGGCAGAAGCCTAAAGAAAAATCCCTCCATGGACATTGCTTTAGAGCTCATCTTTATTATACCTTATGTTTCGTTACATGAAAATACGCAAATTGCCCGTTGCCGTTATCCGATACTATGGTGGAAGAGGTGAAGAAATGGCCGTAGCCCAGCAAACAAGAGAGAGCATAGAGGATATCCTGCTCAAAACCGGCAAGATCAACCAGAGCGGCTTGAACGAGTGCCGCCGCGTGGCCGAGAAGAGCAAGAGACCAGTGGAAGACATCCTGGTGGAGATGGGCTTCATCACCCAGGACGAGATGATCGAAGCCAGAGGCCGGCAGATGGGAGTAGCCTTTCTGCGTATAGCCGATATCCCCATAGATCCCGACATCATCCAGAATATCCCCATGGAAACAGCCAGAAGATGCAACATCTTCCCGGTAGGTTGTCAGAACGGCACCCTGGTAGTGGCCATGGTGGACCCCACCGATATCAATATACAGGACGATATCAAGCGGCGCCTGATGCTCAACATCATCCCCGTCATCGCCGGCAAAGAAGACATCCAGCGAGCCATAGTGCAGTATTACGGCGGCAAGCTGATAGATGCCCACAAAGTGGAAGAGGAAGAAGAAGTCAACAAAGAGCAGGAGATAAGCCTCA
>JAQVUQ010000322.1 GCA_028699365.1 bacterium
GCCTGTCTACAGATATTGGAAACACCGTTAGCCAGGGTATCCCCAACGGGCAGAACTCCGTCGGCAATTGCCGCCACGCCGTCAACGACGGTTTCAGCAATTGTATCTCCTGTTCGTGTCAGCAGGTAGAGCACCGTTTTACTGCCGCCGCCTTCTCCAGCAAGGATATACTCCTTAATCATAAATCATATATCCGCCTTATTTGAGTCTACCATTGGGCATACTCGCTGTAGACTTCTTCCGCAGTCAACGCGTATGAATAGCATTTAACCTCATCAAGCCTGCCAATGAAATACCCGGTGGAATTGATTCTTCGTCCTAATTCCAAATTCGAGCTGGTGGCATAATGCGCCATATCAGGAACCGATATGGACCCCTTGTATGTGCCGTTAACGTACAAACTGACTGTCCCGGTGGAGTATGAAAGCACATAGACATAGCGATTCCATTGGGCTACATCCACCCCGTGAGTGACACCATCATTGGCCAAATTATACCAATGCCCCCCTGTCGAAGTGCCGACATAACCGCAGAAGGAAGTTGCGTTTAGCCGGATTTCAAAGTTACTGTAGTGCTTGCCGATTATCACTCCGCCATTACTAACTTTTGCCCAGAAGGCCACGGTAATATCCCCGGAATCCAACGCATCGATATCGCCGCAGCTTACGTAATCATCCCCACCGGTGAAATACAACGCCGTACCGTCGATCCCGGCCACCCAACTGGCCTGACTCATGTTATTCAATGTGCCGTTATGCGGATTAACCGTGGAATCAGATGCAACCGTACCGGAAGCATCATTCAAGCTCCAGCACCCGACCAGGTTCCCGTAACGGTGATAAATCTCTTCCGTTGTCAGGGGATAAGAGTAGATCTCCATATCGTCGATCCCCCCGTCAAAATACCCGGTGGCATCGTATCTTCTTCCGAATTCCAGATTCGAGCTGATCGCATAATGTGCCATATTGGGAACAGATATGGTGCCTTTGTATATCCCATTGGCGTAGAGACGCACTTCACCGGTGGAATACGAGAGGACATAGGCATAATGGTTCCATTCAGATATATCTACGCCGTGAGCTATGCTCCCATTGGTCAAGTCATAATAGTATGGCGATACCGAAGTGCCGACATAACCACAGAAGGTGGTTGCGCTTATCCGGATTTCAAAGTTGCTATGATGCTTGCCGGTTATCACCCCGCCGTTGTTGACTTTGGCCCAGAAGGCCACGGTGATGTCGCCGGAATCCAGTTCATCGATGTCGCCGCAGCTTACGTAATCAGACTCCACACTGGTGAAACTGTACGATGTTCCTACCGGGCCAGTCTGCCCGACAGACGCACCGTTGTTGGTGCCGTCACGGCCGTTCCCCGATGAATCTGCTGCAACCGTCCCGGAAGTTTCGTCCAAATTCCAGTGCGCGTTCACCAGCAGACGCTTGATATAGGAAGCGGCCGCATATCTGGTATCCTGGTAATAACCGTTATCGTGGGCGTCGGCAATCGCCTTGGTAACAGGAGACGCTTCCGTTTCAGACAAGGTCGTAAAATCAGGGAAAGACCCTTTCAGATCGTCGAGCCAGTCACCGGCTGCAGCGGATAAGACCGGTTTTGCACTCGCATAGTCATCCGCCGTCGATTGAAGGGTCGTGTAGTATTGCATATCATCAACACCTTCCCGATAACCTTCCCAGGCTTTGGTGTAGACTATGCTGTTGTCGTCATCCCAATAGAAGGCGAAGGTCAAATCTCCGCTGCCTCCGTTCAGATCATCAAAGACCAGGGAATTCTCATACGAATGGATATACGGCATCTGATAGGTGAAAGGCATTATCATGTTAAGCATCCCCGTTCTTATCCTGCACCATTCCGCGCTGCTGTAATCAATGCTGGCGGGGTTGTAGTAGATTCCGGCAATGTCGCCGCTGGCGGCCAATTCCGTTTCATAATCGGTAATGGTATTACTTCCGCCTATGGTCAGCCATTTCTCCCAGGTGGAACCGTGGTGATGCCTGAAATCAACGTAAGGATCGATCTGCGCCCGCATCGTATCGGCAGCGGCGTCCGCAGTGTGGATCGTCACGAAATACTTGAATCCGGAAACCTGCTGAGCCGCCTTTGTCAAAGCTATATATAAGGGTAGACGCCCGTTATTGAATACTTCGTCCATGTGTGTTAGATAGATTTCAAAATCAGGAAACTCGTTTTCCAGCGCTGTTTTCAAGCCGTTGATGGCTGTAGCCGCCAGGTTCCTGAAATTCTGGTCCGCCTCCAACTGCGCCGCCATGGCCGCTTTTTGTGCAACGGTACCGTTGTAGAATATGTTACTGTCATAGCCCAGCGGAGCCATGCAGGCCAGGTTTTCCAGCCCGGTACCGATAACAACCGCTCCCATAAACCCCTGACTTTCCAGAAAGGCGAGGTTATCCAGTATTGAAGTATAGCTTGCCTGTATGTTCTGAAGCGTAGTTCCCGAATATACTATTTTTGTGCCGGAAGGCGAAAATACAACATCTCCAGCGCCGTGTTTTTTTATATCGTCCAACTCAAGAATACCGGTAGCGGAATCGTCGAGATAGTAATAAATCCCGTATTTCTTATCTTCCGGCTTGATAAGCGTAAACGGCATAACCTCTACGGAGACGGGAATTTGAGCAGAGGCGCAATTTGACGGCGACACCTGTATCGTCCCGTTGTAAACGCCGGGAGGGGTGTTTTCCGGCACTTTGACCGTAACGAATATCTCCCGGAAAGACCCGTCCTCAATGTCCAGTTCGTCAAAAGTCCTCAGAAATCTAGTAGTTACCCTGTACTGCCTGTCCACAACCGGATATGTCTTATTCTCTCTCTGGAAACACCGCATGCCGTATCTTGCGGTTATGTTCTCCTTGAGAATAACCGCCCGGTTGCTCTTCCTGAGATCACTGACCGTGACTTGTACATCCTCCAAATCGTCGGCCGCGTAAATGACAAAGGAAGAAGGTTCATACTCGCCCGGGGCCACGGCAATGGAAAGGCCGCTCAAGGCCGGCAATGCGACAGCCGGATCTATTTCATCCATCCAGTTCTTACCGCCAAAACTATAGTATCCGTTACCGGAAGGAGGATTACAGGAGTATTCATACTGATCGATTATCTCGATCACTTCCTGGCTTGTCTCCGTAACGCTGTTGCTGTCCGTAACCTGAAGGGTAAAACTGTAGCTGCCTTCCGCCTGAGGAAGGCCTGATATTATGCCGGTCGAAGAATCCAGCAACAGTCCGGAAGGCAAGGAACCGGATTGAATGCTCCAGGTATAAGGTGCGGTGCCGCCGACAGCATCGTAGTCCCGGCTGTAGGTAACTCCCAGACTCCCGGGATAAACCACTTTCGTTTGAATAATCACAGGTATATCTATGCCGTGCGGATATATCCTGATATTGTCGACCATCCCGTTAAAGTACCCTGTGGAATTGATCCTTCTTCCGAATTCCAGATTCGAGCTGATCGCATAATGCGCCATATTGGGAACAGATATGGTGCCTTTGTATACTCCGTTGGCATATAAACGAACTTCACCGGTGGAGTATGAAAACACATAAACGTAGTGATTCCATTCGGTTATGTTCACCCCGTGAGTAACACCGCCATGGGTCAAATCATAGTAGTACGGCGATACCGAGGTGCCCACATAACCGCAGAAGGTGGTTGAACTTATCCGTATCTCAAAATTGCTGTAGTGCTTGCCGATTATCACCCCGCCGTTGTTGACCTTGGCCCAGAAGGCCACGGTGATGTCCCCGGAATCCAACTCATTGATGTCGCCGCAACTTACGTAATCGGACTCTGCAGCGGTAAAG
>JAQVUQ010000323.1 GCA_028699365.1 bacterium
AATATCCGCCATTAACTTTTGACGAAGTAAAGGGGATATTAGAGGCTCATGGCTTTGTTCATATCGGCACCAAAGGATCGCACTATCAATATAGACGGGTATGCGAAGATGGGTCTTACCGTGTAACGATACCGAAACACAATAAAGAATTTAGCCATGGCATGATAAAACTGATGATTACGGAATCCGGACTTAGCTATGAAGAGTTTTATTGTGCTACCAAGGCTACAGCCAAGAAGATAAACGCGAAACCCATAATAATTATCGACGAGGCATAATGCGAGGTGTCTTTGATACTTATTCCGGTTCATGCAAAATTACGCCTTGGACGTTTCCTCACTCTGTTCATGGATAAGGGTCTTGCAATAACTGAGATTCTCAGACGCGAGATCATCCTCCGGGTTCATTTCGACAGCTCTCTCCAGAAATTCCCTTGCTTCGGTCAAATCTCCTCTTTCCAGGAGACACCACCCGAGATCATTCACGCAGTCCTGGTTCTCCGGCTCCAGTTCAAGAGCCCGTTGAGCGGCTTGAACCGCCTCCTCATGCAAACCCTCGTGACCGGCGCAGCATAACACTCCTTGGTACAATGCGGTAACATCGGGGAAAATAGAGACCGCCTTTCGGTAGAGTTCCAGGCCATCGGCATATTCCTTAATTCTAATGAGAAAGCTGCCGGCTCCGTCGATAGCCTCACAAAGCATATCGGTTTCCGCAGGAAGATCAAGGAGGGAAAGGAACTTCTTCCTCCCTTCCGACATCCTTCCACGCTGATAGTCAACAGAACCCAGGCTCATAATTGCAGGGGCATAGGTCGGCATAAATTCCAAAGCATGCTCGAGACAGGCAATAGATTCTTCACAATTACCAAGTGCCGATTGAAACATGCTGTCCGCGTACGCAGCCTCGGCCTCAAACAGCGCCCAATCTTCGTTCTCTTCCTGGTTTCTTTTTCTCTTTCCCGCCATAACACATTTCACCTGTGATGATTTTTCGGAAGCTGCGGAAATAATAGCACGGTGGGTAAGGCAAGTCAAACGCGCGTTGCGGCTGAAGCTGATCAGGTAACCGCTCCCAGTGAAAGCAGGTTTACTAGACCGGCAGCCAGCACTATATTTTTCTTCAGAAACGGAATGGATTGTGCTGCAGCAGGATTATCGTCAACAGCAGATTCAGGGCCTGAAGTATGTTGGGATAGCCCTTTTTCTCTCCGTCGGCCGGACCCGGCTCACTAGCCGTTTGCCTGAGTTGCTTCGGCATGCAATTTCAAGCCAAGTGCCTGTAAAACTTTCAGGATTGTGTCAAAGCCGGGGCTTCTTTCTCCGGAGAGTGCTTTGTAAAGGCTTTCACGTGACAAGCCGGCATCACGCGCTACTTGTGTCATACCCTTGGCTCGTGCGATATCGCCTATAGCTTTGGCGACAAAGGCCGCATCGCCATCTGCCTCTTCAAGGCAAGCTTCAAGATAGGCTGCCATCTCCTCCGGAGTACGAAGATGTTCAGCAACATCGTATTTACTTGTAAAAGTTTTAGCCATTACAATAATCTCCTATAAATTTCTTGCCAAACGCAATGCCGTTTTAATATCCTTTGCCTGGGAACGTTTATCGCCACCGGCCAAAAGAATTATTACCTCGCATCCTTGTTGCTTTAAGTAAACTCGATAGCCGGGACCATAATTAATGCGTAACTCTGAAACACCTTCACCAACCGGCTTAACATCTCCATAATTTCCGATAGATAGCCTCTCGATCCGAACCAGGATACGAGCACGAGCACGGATATCCTGTAATCCATCAATCCACTTGGCAAATGTTTCAGTTTTGCGGACTTCTATCATGGCTATAGTGTAGCCGTTCGGCTACACTATGTCAATATACCGAATTGCCTCACAAAAAATCTACTCGAAATAGTATCGATGCCTCAAATTAAAAATCTACTTGAAATGACCTCCGGATTAAAGGCTTACTTAGCTTAAGTAGTGCAGAGTATTCCGTAATCCGGAGGTTAGCTATGGCCCTTACCATGAAAGAACGCAAATCCGTTACCAGAGAGACGAGAGCCGAATACAAACGTGCCTCTAAAAGGGATAAGAAGGCCATCCTGGACAACTTTATCCATCTCACCGACTACAACCGTTCCTATGCTGCTTACGTTCTCCGTGAAGAGCCTAAACCTGTTCACAAGAGATCCTCCGGCACACACAGAAAGACAAAACCCAAAGTATATACCTCGGATATTATTGCCCCTTTATGCAAGGTATGGGCTGTCTGTGGCTACTGCTGCGGCAAGTGTCTGGCTCCTTTCATGCCCACCATCGTCCCTAAACTTGAGAAGGACGGTGAACTGGTCTTGTCCGATCTGCAAAGAGACAAGCTTACCCGTATCAGTGCCGCCACCATAGACAGGCTTCTGATACATGAAAAGAAATCTCTCCAAATCAAAGGGCACTCTTACACTAAACCCGGCTCTCTTCTTAAGCATCAAATCCCTGTCCGTACCTTTGCCGACTGGGATGAATCTTCTCCAGGCTTTATTGAAATAGACCTTGTAGCCCATGACGGCGGTAATAGCTCCGGCGACTTTATGCAAACCCTCGACGCCACCGATATCCATACCTGCTGGACTGAAACTATGGCTGTTAAGAATAAAGCTCAGAAATGGGTCTTTACTGCTATCCTGCACCTGCAAGACCGTTTCCCCTTCCCCATCCTTGGTATTGATTCGGACAACGGTAGTGAGTTCATTAACAACATCCTCTTTCGCTATTGCCAAAAGCACGAGATTACTTTCACCCGCTCAAGAGCCGGCAAAAAGAACGATAATTGCTTCGTTGAACAGAAAAACTACTCCATTGTCAGAAAAACTGTAGGCTACCAGCGCCATGATACACCTCAGGAGCTTGAACTCCTTAACGAAATCTATCTTAGCTTACGTTTACTCACTAACTTCTCTCAACCCGTTCGCAAGCTCATCTCCAAGGAAAGGATAGGCAGCAAGGTTAAAAAGCGTTATGATGAAGCTGCTACCCCTTTCCAGAGGGTCTTGCTCTCTTCAGATATACACCCCCTGAAGAAGGAGGAGCTTCAGCGCATCTGGGATACTCTGAACCTGGCTGCATTGCGTCGGGATGTAAACGCTATGCTAAAGAGACTGTGGCAGTTATCTGCCCATAAAACCAACCCCGGAAAGGAGGTTTCCGCCATACACTTCGAATAGATTTTTTATATGAGGCATCGTACCCCTCTTGAGTAGATTTTTATTTGAGGCATCACGTATACCCCTCTTGAGTAGATTTTTATTTGAGGCATCACGTATAGAGAATTGCCTGCAACTATCAGCTATCCGGCTTCTGCTTTCCTGCCGTAATATTCGTCAAACAACCGCCACAACGTCCAGGTTCCCAGGGCAACCACCGCTAGGCCTACCGCATCCAGCCACAGGGGATGCAGCCTGACAACGGTGGAGGATGATTCGGTATAGCCGGGAACACTCCATTTCAACAGGCCGATAAGAATGACCGGGATGGCGTTATTGACCGCATGTCCGATGAGGCACGGCCACAGCGAGGCGGTGCGGACATACCACCAGCCAAAGACCAGGCCTAGAATTATGGCTCCGGCAAACTGCCAGGGATTGAGGTGAAGAAGGCCGAAAAGCAAGGCGGAAACGAATATCGCTTTGCCGACGCCGTAGTTATCCAGAAACCCCCTCAATACCAGACCGCGAAAGAAGAATTCCTCCGTCAACGGAGCTATGACGACCACTGTGACAAAGGTTGCCCACAGACTCGCGCCCCCCAGTATATCACTCATCAGCTTAGTGAAAGAA
>JAQVUQ010000324.1 GCA_028699365.1 bacterium
TAGGGATCACAGCGCTCAAAGCGTGTGACGAAATGTGGATACAGCTTAAACGGAGGCAGCAATGAACGGCGAAAAGAAGTGGTGGGAAAGTCCTGTCCGTATGCTGCGGATGGATTATGCTCCGGACTTTTCCATCATCAAGGATATGGATCTGGAGGCGGTAGCCAAAAGCCGTAAGGGAGACTGGGGCATCAACTGCGAATGGATAGTAGGCACTCCCGGCTTTGGTAATGTTACGCATCAGACCACCTTCAAGGCGGAGGGATATGAGGCATATCCCGGTTTGGAGGGCTTTGATTACCTGAGAAACTATACTCCTATAGCCCATAAACACGGCATAAGGGTAATATCTTATCTCAATATGCACTGGTATTCTTATGAATTTGCAGCCGAGCATCCGGATTGGGAGCAGATCACCGCCGCTGGAGAGCGCTTCGGTAGCATTAATCCACTTTACGGCACCGGCACTACTTTTTGTGTCAACAGCGATTGGCGGGAGTGGGCGTTTTCTCTGATGGTCGAGGCCATGAAGACCGGCATAGACGGCATCTTCCTGGATGGTCCGGTTGTTTTCCCCGATTGCTGCTACTGTCCCGCCTGCCGAATGGAGTTCTTTTCCGCCTACGTCAAACAGATACCGTGTGAAGACTGGCGAGATCCACTCTGGAAAGCCTTTCTCTGCTTCCGGGAGAACTCCCTGGCCAGGTTTCTGGAGGATGCTCAGCATGCGGTGCAGGAGGTCAATCCCGAGGGAGTGATCTTTCTCAATGCCGGCAACTGGGAGCCGTCAGGCTGGAGAGTGGCTCGGGATATCCAGCGGGTGGGAGAGTTCCAGAACTTCAACGGAGCGGAAGCCTTCTTCTCGAATGGCACGGACAAGACCTGGAACCCCTATGCCTATGCCATGACCGGCAAGTATCTGAGAGCCGGGAAGAAGCCGGCAGTAGTCTTTACCCATTACATGAACGGAGCCTGGCATTACCTTAACCTGCCGCGAGAGGAGATCAACCTGGCCATAGCCCAGATAGCCTCAACCGGCGCCAATCCCTGGCTGGCCCTGATCCGCTCTTCCCTTGATTCCCAGCCCGACAGCCATGAACCGGTCAAGAGTATATTCGGGTTTATGGAAAATAAAAAGGAGTATTTTACGGACTGTGAGAGCCTGGCCGAAGTGGGCCTGCTCTTCTCCGCCCATACCAATCGCAATTACCTGTCACGTTGGGAAGATATCTACATCAAGGCCGGGTCAGGCAAGGAAGAGAACCTTGGTGTAGACAGCAGCACAAAGAGTGTCGGCACTTGGTCGCAAAGAAAGAAACAATGCGAGGAGATACTGCGCAATTCCTATATAGGCTACTTCCAGGCCCTGATCAGAGCGCATATCCAGTTCGATATTCTCCTGGATCAGGATCTGACTGTTGAAAACCTCTCCTCATACAAGACCGTTATCCTGCCAGATGCCGCCTGTCTGGATTACGATGCCGTCCTGGCTCTCAAAGAATTTGTTTGTAAAGGGGGCAACCTGGTATGCTCCTTTGAGGCAGGCTTATACGATGCAGAGGGAGATTACTCTGAGGAACTCTTTGAGCTCTTGGGGATAGAGCAGATAGATGGAGCCTTCCCCGTAGTCAGAGGTGAGAACTATGCCAGGATAGTAAGCGATTATGCCGGATTCAAGGCCGGAGACCTGATAGAACGAGCAGAGTACGCCATGAAAGTGAAAGCCGTTCAGGAAGCCGAAACCCCGGTGCTCTTTATGAACCCCATAAAAGGCTTTTATGTCCCGCTGCAGGGAGTATCATCTCATCCTGCCCTGATCATCAGCAGATACGGCCAGGGGAAGACAGCCTATTTTTCCGAAGCGCTGGGTCATTTCTATGGCGTTACCGGCATGCCCAATGCCGAAGACCGTATAGCCGGTACAGTGAAATACCTTGCTCCGGAACCTATGCTGGAAGTCGGGGCACCGGGAACAGTCAGCCTGGAGGCCTACCGTCAGAGGGGGCGGGACAGGATTATCCTCCATCTGGTCAACAACACGGTGGACGGCCGTCCTGCCAGGCATCGTCTGCCGGTAACGGACATAAGCATAGGCGTCAACCTCGACCGTACTCCCAAAGAGGTTTACACTCTGCGGGAGAACAAGGGCATGGAGTGGAGGATGGACGGAGACAGGCTTAAGATCCGTATCCCTGTTATCGATCTCTATGAGATGGTAAGCGTTGAATTTTAGTTGGAGGGAATAGCGATGTCTAAACTTGAAACTCTTGAGGCTGAAAAGACGGTCAGCCCTTATGCCGGCGATATTTTTGACTGGCCGATAGTAAACAAAGCGATGGAAGAAGCGGTGTTGGAAGTTTTGCGGGCCGGGAAGATGTCCGAAACCGACATCACTCGCCGCTTTGAGAGAGAGTATGCCGATTGGCACAGCATGACCTACGGGCTGGGATGCAACAACGGTACGGCGGCCCTGCACTGTGCCATGTATGGGATAGGCATAGGAGAGGGAGATGAGATCATCTGCCCCTCCATTACCTACTGGGCCTCCTGTATGCCGGTCTTGTCTCTGGGAGGCAAAATAGTCTTTGCCGATATAGACCCGGAGACGCTCTGCCTTGATCCCGATGATATGGAACGGCGCATCACTCCCCGCACCAAAGCGGTGGTGGTGGTCCACTACTGCGGCAGGCCGGCAGATATGGACAGGATCATGTCCATAGCCCGCCTCTATAACCTGAAGGTTATAGAGGATGCCTCCCATGCGCACGGTGCCCTGTATAAAGGACAAATGGTAGGTACCTTCGGAGACGTCTCCGCCTTCTCCCTGATGAGCGGCAAGTCCTTTGCCATCGGCGAGGGTGGCATCATGCTGACCAACGACAGGGAGATATACGACAGAGCCGTTATCCTGGGACACTATGAGAGGCATACAGAGATCACAACAGAGTATCTTAAAGCAGGAGCCGGTCTTCCCTGGGGCGGATACAAATACAGGTTGCATCAACTGTCCTCCGTGGTAGGGTTGGAACAGTTGAAGAAGTATCCGGCAGAGATAGCCGAGATAGATAAAGCCATGAACTACTTCTGGGATCTGCTGAAAGGGGTGCCCGGCATAAAGCCGCACCGTCCGCCTAAAGGCAGCGACATAAGCATGGGGGGGTGGTATAACCCTCTGGGGCATTACCGTCCTGAGGAACTGGGGGGTCTATCCGTGACACGGTTCTGTGCCGCCCTAAGAGAGGTAGGCGTGCCGGTTGACCCCGGCTGCAATAAAGCGCTGCATCTGCATCCCCTCTTCAGCAGCATAGATGTCTACAATCAGGGCAGGCCAGTCAACGCTATGGAGACATCTTCCGGACAGGACGATACTTCTTTGTCTGTAGCTGAAGGGTTGCAGAGCCGCATCTTTAACGTACCATGGTTTAAGCGATACTACCCGGATACCATAGAGGAATATGCCGATATTGTGCGAAAAGTAGTGTCGAATTACAGAGAATTGTTGAAGAATGATCCCGGTAATCCGACAGGCTCAGGCGGCTGGAGCCTCTCCTTCAAGCCCTGACTTGCAAGCTTCCGTGAATAACTATTCGAAAGTCCGGCAACACACCTGGGATAATCCTGCAAAAAGGGATTTGATTCTGCTCTATAGAACTAAAGTTATAAACCGGGTATCAGCAATACATCGTTTTTCAGGATGTTGACTATGCCTGATAATTATGCCAAACCTGTACGTGATCTGTTTCCCGTCTTACCAGACCAACTGCCGCTAATTGTTGTCTGGTCAAGAG
>JAQVUQ010000325.1 GCA_028699365.1 bacterium
AAGGACTATAAACGGCTGCAGTATCAAGTTGCATGTAGCATAACAGGATAGCCATATTATTAAACTTGATATGCCATGTGTAAGGTTATTGACATACATACCGAGCCTATGGTATATAATACATATGAGCAAGACCTTATGGAAAACTATAGTCGGCACTTTGCGGGCTGAGATAACGGATAACGATATGAGAGTTGGAGAGCGCTTTTCATCTCGTGATGAGATTTGCTCCCGTTTCGACGTCAGCACTATAACCGCCAGACGGGTTCTTGATGAGCTTGAGGCGGAAGGCTGGGTTAAGAAGTATAAATACAGGGGAACTTTTGTGGCCAGGAATGCATCTCCCGTTTCCGTTAATCTTATCCTGGATTGCTCAGGCAGTAACGGAATTCCAAGTGAGATCAGTGCTTTACAATCTTTTCCTCGTCTTATCAGAATAATAGATGAATTTAAAAGTGCGGCAGATAGAAGCGGTGTCGATCTTCAAGTGATCACCAGAGTATACAATAATGATATTAACGGACAGAACCTGATCGTTCTGGATAATTATGATCTCCCCAGAGATCTGTTGAAACTTACATGCAGCAAGAATAATGTAGTGCTTACCCATGCGGTAAATAAAGCAGAGCATGTCAATGCCGTACGTCTTGATATGGACAAGGGTGCCAGACTGGCGGTTAAGCACCTTGTGTCTCTGGGACACAAGCGTATAGGATTTGTGTTGACAAAGGTGACTGATGACTGGCAGATACCCAGGTGTATTGCCTATGAAGAGGTATTGAAGCGCAATGGTATAGCATTTGACTGGCACTTGATAAAGGAAACTATCAACTTGGGCAGAGCAGAGATATGCACCGCCATGGACCGTTTGATGAAGCTGGAGCAACCGCCTACGGCTGTCTTTGCCGGCAATGATGAGATAGCCTTGACAATTATACAGTATTGCAGGGAAAGGAACATAGATGTTCCGGGAAAACTCTCGATTGTAGGTCTTGATAACAACCCCGATGCGAGCATAGTATCACCAGGATTGACTACGGTGGATAATCGGCTGGATCTGATGGCTGAGGAGACTCTGCGTATTATAGTGGCGGCCGACGACGGGCGCAAGGAGATCCGGGATGTGCTTATACCGCCGGAACTTATCATACGGGAGAGTACCGCTCCACCGGCTGTAGGATCTTTGATTTAAGGATATCATTACCGTGATTCAAGCGGTATTGAATATAAAAAAGGAGGAATTGACATGATCAGTATGCATAGAAAGGGTTTCACACTTATCGAACTCCTAGTCGTCATAGCAATAATCGCTATATTGGCAAGCATCCTCTTTCCCGTCTTCGGCAAGGCACGGGAGAAGGCCAGGAGTGCTACCTGTCAGAGTAACTTGAAGCAGATAGGCACGATGATCGCTATGTACAGCCAGGATTACGACGAATATCTCTTTTATGGTAGAGGTGTGGTCACCGCCGGTGGTATAGCGGCGTTCATGACCCAGCAATGTCTCAAAGGTAAAGTGGCTCCGGGAATATATGTTAATCAGTTGTTTCTTTGCCCTTCTGCTAATATTAAGGACGATAAATGGGGCGTGTCAAATGGGGCTCCATACTATGGGAATTACGGTTATAATCTTTTTGCCTGGGGACGCGGGACAGCACCGACGCCGGTCGGCGGCAAAGCCAGTTGGCGCCGAGCTTACGAGCAGGGTTTGACCCTGGCCGATATTGCCTATCCCGCGGAATTGATATACGTGACCCATACCAACAGTGGATCGCAAGAGATAACTACAGGTTATGCAAGCCAGAATATATATTGGCATACAGACGGGGCAAATGCGCTCTTTGCAGATGGCCATGTGTCCTGGATGTCGCGGAGCGGATTGGCAGTGGCTGCGATGTCGACCAAGCCCAAACAGTGGATACCCGATGGGCTGGATTGGGCCAATTGGTATTCCGGCGTCAGATAAGAGAGACCGATTGGGAGGAATACGATGAGAAAGTGGTTACTGTTGGTGTTCGCGTTGCTTATGGCACAGGCTTTGGCGCAGCCGGGGCAGGCGGAGGAGACTAAGTGGTGGCAGTACTCCTATGAGGGCAACGTCCTGCCGGATCAGTCAGATCCCAGGTGGGTGTTGACGGAGCCTCAGGTTAAGGCCGGCATGTCCCTTGTCCATAAAGTGAACGACGGAATCCTTACCATGTCGCATAAGGGTGAGGGAGTAAGTCATTACTATGTGGTCGGTTATGTCGGAAGCCCGGCATGGCGGCCCGACAGCGATGGGGGTACTACGCTGGAGTTCCGTATGCGGGTAACGGAGAGCGTGGACAGCATACCTTTTGCATCTTCTCTCTCCCTATACGGCTTCGGTGCTGAGAAGAACCGGGCTTACACCATGTTTCTGGGGCGGAAATCGTGTATCTTTCCGGGGAAGGCTCTTTCCCTGGATATGTCTCAGTTCCATACCTTCAGAATTACTTACAGCCCGGTCGACAAAACATTCTCATTATATGTGGATGGATCGGCAACTGCGGAAGTGGTGATGCCACTGGAGAAGTTCGTGCCCTCCGTCAAGCTTAACAGGATAGCCCTGGGTGGAACGTTTTCCAAATCGATGCAGGGAACGCTGGAATTAGATTATATACGCTGGACCAATACAGCGGTAATAGTTCCTGCGGGAGAAGCACAGAAGGAGACCGAGACAGCTCCTCAGGTAAAGAAGGATGCAGCCTCTGCCGGGGCTGCATCCCCAGCTTCCGCTTCAGTTCCGGCTGCGTCCGCTCCCAAGCCGCCGGCACAGAAACCGCCGGCAGCCTCGGCACAGGACAGCCCCATAGCTGCCAGAGCCCGGCACATGGTGGATACCTGGGACCGCTGGCCGCTTATAACAGTCCCCAAAAGCGGTGTACAGCCCCATATAGACGGTACTTTCGATCAGAACGAATGGCGTGACGCCGGCCGTTTTACCGGTCTTATGTCTTATCAGACTTATCATCTGCAAAAATATCCCTCCAGCTTCTGGCTGATGCACGACGGCCAGTCGCTTTATATGGCGTTTCAACTAGACCGTCCCCAGAGGGGGGAGCCCAAGATAAGCGCTTCCGGATACGTAGCACATCTATGGAACAAGGATGATGGCCTGGAGATCTGCCTCTCTGCCGACGAGGATTACAAGCTGATTTCCTCCATATATTGCAACGGCAATTCCGGTTACAGCCAGGGCTTGGTCGTTGGCGGATCCTTTGATACTCGGGAATTCCCCATATCATATAAATCAAGAGTGACCGATAAAGGCATCGAGGGAGAGATGAGAATCCCTCTGGCATCCTTGAAAGAACTGGCTGTCGCCAATAATCTGAACACCGTACCCTTGCTTCAAGGTAAGGAATGGCGTTTCTCACCCATGCGATCGGATATCTTCCCGGAAATGGAAAGAGCCGACTGGTCCAAGATGTGGGGCACCTGGTATGACGGTAACCGCCTGGGCCGTCTTGTCTTCGGCGGCGATGCCGGCTATATCAGGGTAAACTCTATAGGGTCGATAGACGGCAACAGCGTCGGTATGACCGGTCAGGTGCGTAACGGGCGCAGCACGCCAATGAAGTTGCAACTCAGATATGAGATCTACCAGGCCGTTGTAGATGTCAGGGCGAAGAAGATTTATCTGATGGATGCCTGGGATATGGTGGAGAGATTCCGCCGGGAGGGCGCGCTTGTGGCCGGCCTGGCCCCCGAGGATCAGATAGGAGAGACAGGCTGGCTGGAGAGAATAGGCAAAGCCTATGAACCGGCGGGAGAAGGCAAGACGGATATAAC
>JAQVUQ010000326.1 GCA_028699365.1 bacterium
TAAGATCCGCTGCCTTTCCCAGAAGATAAAAGAGAATAACAATGACTACGACAATGAAGGAATTGGGCATTTCATACTCCGATCATCAATGGATACCGGATATGAAGTGCCGCATTCTTTGTGCCAAGAAAGGAATAGCCGTTTGCACCGCATCCCCTTTTCTGGCATAATTGTGGTAAGTTACAGTATCATTTGAAAGGACATTAAATGGTTGATTCAAACACTTTTACATATATTCTAACCGGAATTTCCATTCTGCTGCTGGCCGGTATAGTGGCCAGCAAGGCATCCGACAAACTGGGCGTACCAGCATTGCTGCTCTTTCTCATTATCGGGATGCTCGCCGGCTCGGAAGGGCTTGGGGGCATCCAGTTTGATTACCCGGAGGTTGCTCAAGCCCTTGGCATCATAGCTCTGGCCTTCATCCTCTTTGCAGGCGGTCTGGATACCAAATTCAACGATATCAAACCCGTTATCGGGAAAGGGATAGTTCTGTCGACGCTAGGCGTTGTTATTACCGCACTCACAGTAGGCTTGTTCGCTTCTTACATCATGGGCGTATCTCCAATAGAGGGGCTTCTACTGGGAGCCATTGTTTCTTCCACCGATGCAGCCGCCGTTTTCGCCGTATTGAGATCGAAAAAAGTAAGATTAAAGAACCAGCTAAAGCCTCTGCTGGAGTTGGAATCCGGCAGCAACGATCCTATGGCCGTATTTCTGACTACGGGATTAATAGCCATTATTGCCGGGAAAAATATGCAGATGGCGAGCCTCATTCCCCAGTTGCTCATTCAGATATCAATCGGTGCTCTCACAGGATATGTGCTCGGTAAGATCATGGCTTTTGTAATCAACAAGCTGCACCTGGAATATGAGGGATTATATACCGTTTTCACCATATCGTTCGTCCTTCTCTGTTACGGTGCCACGGATCTGCTCTCCGGCAATGCCTTTCTGGCAGTCTATATCGCAGGGCTTATTATCGGCAATTCCGAGATAATTCATAAAAAAAGCATCCTGCATTTTCACGACGGCCTGGCCTGGCTGATGCAGATAACCATGTTCGTGGCCCTGGGCCTGCAGGTATTTCCTTCACAATTATTGCCCATTGCCGCCACCGGCTTATTGATGTCGGCCTTTTTAATGCTCGTCGGTCGTCCTCTCAGCGTGTTTGCTACATTGGCCTTCTCACGTTTTGCTTTCAAAGAGAAAGTCATGGTCTCCTGGATCGGATTGCGCGGAGCAGTGCCGATCATACTGGCAACATTCCCCCTGGTGGCAGGCATACCTAACGCCCATATGATTTTCAATGTCGTCTTCTTTATCGTTTGCACCTCCGCTCTGCTTCAGGGAACGTCAATTCCTTTTCTGGCAAAGAGACTCGGTCTGGATGCACCGCTGGTAGAGAAACGTATTGTAAAGCCTTATTTTGAAAGTAAAATAAAAGAAAAACTGGTTGAGATATCGATATTGCCGGGTTCCACGATGGCAGGCAAGAGAATAGTCGATCTCAATGTGCCTCAAAGCGTTATATTTGCACTCGTCAACAGAGAGGATGAGATGTTCGTTCCCAGTGGCGGCACCGTCTTGAACGTCGGCGACAGGATTCTGGTAGCGTCTAACGCTAATGATACCTATATCCAATCACTGCGAAAGATGGCGGAGCAACCCGAAAATTACAAAAAGAACTGATCCAATGATTATTCTGTAAACCCAAACCCGATGAAATCATTCTTTCTGATATAGCTTAACAGGAATTTGATGCTGAGAAGAGCAACGATGAAAGAGATTATAAATCCTGTCGAAAGGGCAATAACTTCATTCAGGGTAAAGGCAAAACTGGTCTTGGCAACATCCATGATTGTTGCTGTCAGCATGGTTGGGACTGCCAGCAGAAAAGAGAGGAAATCACACACTAGACAGGTGACACTGCGTCCCTGCTGCCGATTCGCATAATCGCCGGCCGGCCAAGCGTTATGTTCCAGGGTAGTTTGTACGGAATGCCGGGCAGCAGATCGAAGCAGTTGTCGGCCAGCGGCAGCTCACCGTCCACATCAAGGCAGACACCCCACGCAAACGTATCGGACGTCAGCGTCAGTCGTTCACCCTCCAGGGAGAGCGAGACCTCCGGCATCGCAAACGCCAGATCCTTGAACCGCGCCAGGAAGAGACGATGTTGGGCTACCTGCATACCATTTTGGGAAAGGACGGCGAAGGCACCAGCCTTCGCCAGGCCCAGGCTTTCCACTTGCACACGGTCGATGGTGCCCAGTGCCACAGATGCATTTGCCGGCAAAGTCACAGAGATTTGCCGAACGATGGGCAGGCTGCCGGCAAGCAGGAAGACGCCGTAGCGCAGTTCCCCTGTCCAATCGTTCGGGGTATCGTTGACGCCGTAGACGGCCAGAGAGTCGCCCTCGTCCGCCACTACTGCCGTCACTGGCTGAAAGGCTCGCCGCACCGGGTGGTAGGGCGGCTTTTTGTGCCGATAATAGTCTACAATGGTCCACCCGTTAGTAACCGGCCATGAGTCGTTGTACATCCAGAAGATGGCCGAGGCGCTGCTGAACATGCGCCGGCGATAGTTGGTGATATACTCTACCAGTCCCTCTGCCTGCAGCAGCCCGCTGAGGTCGGAGGTTAGGGGTCAGGTCGGAGGTTAGGGGTCAATCCTTTACTTTTAACACGAGACGGCTATAATAAGGCCATGGCCAGATCGTTAAGAGTGGAATATCCAAATGCCGTCTATCATGTAACAGCCAGGGGTAATGGCGGAAACGCCGTATACCTGACAGACTCCGAAAGAGAAGCTTTCTTAGAGATAGTTTCGGATGTTCGTCAGGATTTCAACTGGCTGATTTATGCCTATTGCCTTATGGGCAATCATTACCACCTGTTGCTGGAGACGCCTGATGCCAACCTCTCTGAGGGAATGAGACGGGTAAACAGTAGATATGCACAGAAGTTTAACAAGATACATGGCATAAGCGGTCATTTGTTCCAGGGCAGGTTTAAATCCGTCCTGGTAGAGAAAGAGAGCCATCTGCTTGAGGCTTGCCGGTATATAGCCTTGAACCCGGTACGGGCGGGTATAGTCAGAGAGCCATCTCAATGGAGGTGGAGCAGTTATCTGATGACGGCAGGTATGGAGCCGGAAACGGGTCTTGTAGATACTGCATGGATTCTCTCCCAGTTTGCCTCCGAGACAGCCGCTGCACAACAAGCATATCGTAGATTTGTCCTTGATGGTGTTGGCGCGGAAAGCCCTTGGGACGACCTGAAAAGTGGTCTAATTCTGGGCAGTGATGAATACGTCCAAAGGATACGTCCGTATCTTGAGGATCTGGCGCTACCAGTCAGGGCACAGAAAGGTAATGTTCGCCCCGGCTTGGATGGTGTGTTTGCTGATGCGGATGATATATCAGCCAGGAACAGGGCGATTTACAGGGCTTGCTGCGAATACGGCTATCTACAGAGGGAAGTGGCGGAATACCTTGGACTAAGTTACGTGTCCGTCAGCCGTATTATCAGCAAGCTCAAGATGTTAAAAGTAAAGGATTGACCCCTTGTGGACCGCATTGAAGCTATCAGCAGATGGATGACAACACCGTATTGCAGATTAATTTCAAAAACGGCATCGGACATAGCCGCCTTTTCACGGTAAGACATCTGCCGTGTAGTCAACACAAACAAATCCAGTATGGTGTACCCCATATTCAGTACAACTGAAAGGTAAAAATAAGGTGGTTTTTTGTGCCGGAGGTGATGCCCGATGACGGGCTACTTACCGATTGTTTGTTCCGGCTC
>JAQVUQ010000327.1 GCA_028699365.1 bacterium
GCCGTGCAGATGAGCACCGTTTCGGTCCAGATAAGGGCGAAGATATCCCGCGGGTCGGCGCCGATAGCCTTCATCATGCCTATCTCCCTGGTGCGCTCGAACACAGCCATGAGAATGGTATTCAATACGCCCACAGCCCCGATGATGATGGCCACCAGCACGATGGCCAGGACAAATACCTTGGTCACCTGCATGAGTTGCGAAGCGTTATTCAACAGCTCGGAGAGAGGGAAGACGTTCATATTGCCGCCCAGCCCCCGCAAATTTTGCGTAACACGCTCCATGGCGGCGTTGTCGATCCTCTCTGCCCGCACCAGCACGACGACGATCTTGCCGGGCAGTTTGAAGATGCTCTGCAGGGTATGCAGCGGCATGAAGATGAACCCGTCATCCTGACTGCCGGTGCGCTCCAGCACACCAACCACTTTCAGATCGGCATCGTCTTTTCCGGCGGCACGCCCGGCAGCATCCTGGCGCAGGTGGAACGTATCGCCTACCTTCAGACGCAGCTTATCGGCAATGGAAGTGCCCAGAATCACTTCACGGGCCTCGGCACCGCTGAACGTCGTACCCGCCATCGTCCACTTGGGTCGCAGCTTGCCGTAGGCCTCGGTAATACCGAGGAAGATCTTGTTATCCTTGGTCGCCGGGTTGATCATGGCGTCCATCAGAATAGGTGCGGCCTGACTTACACCCGGCACGGCCTTGATCTTGTCAAAGTAGCTCTCCTCCATATAGCGCGGCCATTTGCCGCCGTGGAGGACGATGGTAGCCGCTTCATAGGGGCAGCCCTTGGGCACCACCATGATATGCGCGCCAAGCTGGTTCATCTCTGCCTGCAGCCCTTTTTCGTAGCCCCGTTGGAACTCCAGCAGGGAGTAGAGGACCGCGATGGCCACCCCGATGCCCAGCAGCGTCAGCAGGGTGCGCACTTTGCGACGCAACAGGTTTCTGATTGCCAACCTTAAATAATCCATTTGTCTCTCCTACTCCGTCCGCAAGGCTTCGATAGGCTCTTGCCGGCTGGCCCGAAAGGCCGGGTAGATGCCTGCCAGCAAGCCGATGCCCAGTACGAACAGTAATGTCATCACCACAATGCGTGGATCGAACGAGGCCAGTTGACTGTGCGTATTGACCGTCATGAATTTCACGCGGGTGAGAGCGGCCACTACCAGCTTCTCCATCAGGCCAGATCCGCTGATCGCCAGGACAAGCCCCAGAATGCCGCCGGCTCCGGTCATCAACAGCGTTTCCAGCCAGATAAGCGAGAAGACATGCGATTTACCGGCGCCTGTCGCGCGCATGACCCCTATCTCGCGAGTCCGCTCGAATACGGACATGAGCACGGTGTTCAACACCCCGATAGCCGAGATGGCAATGGCGATGAAGACGATGGCCAGAACCAGCATCCTGGCCGACTCCATCATGCGCTGTTGCGTGCCCAGCAACTCCGACATGGTGATGACTTCCACACCTTCCAGTTTCTGCAACTGCCCGCCGATGACACCGGCCTGGGCGGGATCGTCCAGCCGCAAGGCAACGGTCGTCACCTTCCCGGGCTGCCGGAATATCTGCTGCGCCAGCTTCATCGGCACGTAGAAGAACCCGTCGTCCTGCGTTCCGGTGGGCTCCAGGATGCCGATGATCTTCAGCGGACGGTTTAACTCCGGCACCCAGATCTCCTGCCCCGGGGTAAAGGGATCGGTCTGCTGATTGATGACCAGCTCCGTCAACGCCGCATCCGATCCTAACACAATGCCATCCTGCTGATCATTGGTGAACCACCGGCCGCCGGCTTTGAGTTTCCACCAGTTTTTAAGCCGAATGGTGCGCTGGTCCATGCCGTAGTAGATATCCGTACGGTCATCACGCATAATAGCCGACATGAATCCCGGCGCCATTATCTGGATGCCGGAAAGTGCCTCGATCTTCTGCAGCACATCCTCGCCCAGATAGGCCGGAGGCTTGCCGCCTTTGAGCAGCAGCGACGCGGCCTCAAAAGGGCACCCGGGCGGCACGACCAGCACATGCACCCCCATTTGCTGCAGTTGCTGCTTGAGTGAGGCGGAATATCCCTTGTTAAACGACAGCAGGATATACAGCACTGACACGGCCACTGCGATCGATAGAACGGTGAGTCCGGTGCGCACCTTGCGCAAGGTCAGATTCCTCCAGGCTAATCGCCAGAACGACATGGTATTCCCTCCTCCTTCAATGCAACTCTGCGCCGGAGGACGCGATCTGCAACTCGCCGCTCTCCGTTTTCACCACTTTGCCAGTGGTGCGAATATGCTTGCCTTCCTGGTTGAGCGGGAGGGCAAATCCTCCGCCGAAGCTGTCCGCGCGAATCTCCCCGGTCCGGTCTTTCACATACCACCAGCAACCGCTGCTGGGGCACTCCTTGCTCAGTTCACCTTCCACCGTGACGACCCGGCCCAGATATTTGTCCGGGTTCTGCTGAACGTCACCGATGGCGGTCACAGTCGCTTCCGCCCCCTGGCCGAAGCTGTTGCTCTTCCCACCCTCGCCACCGCTGAAGACATACCAGATACCGGCGCCCACCAGAGCGAGAACAACAATGCCGATGATTATCCGTTTCATGTCATACCTCCATTACTTGCCCAGCACATCATGAACGACGAGGATCTTCTTCACCGAGAAGGCCACCGCCTGGCTGGATTTGTCATGCCCCTTGATTGGATCGATATCTTTACCGACGGTAATAGGATCATCCGCCGTCTTGCCCTTGAACTGTGCCAGGAAGGACGGCGCGTTCAGACTAACCGGTTCACGGTGACGCTGCACGTAAACACCGACGATCTTTTCGTTATTGCCGATGCCCACCACTACCTGCACCGCTCCGTACTTGCCGCGGGCCTGGTGAGTAAGTACCGTACCAACGAGCTTCTTCGCTTTCTTCACCCGGTAGAACCTGAACTCGTTCTCATCAGGATCGAGCTGCGAGCCGATCCGCTTCTCAATCACCGCTTCCTGCTGCTTGGAGTACTTCTTCACGTCGGTGCTATAGCTGTCGGCGCCCGGGAAAAAGTTTTTGATATCGCGATCCGGGTTGATCCAGACGCAGAGCGCGGCAAAGGCACTGCCGGCTGCAATGCTCAATCCGACAACAAGACCCAGGACAACAACCCATTTTCTCATGCCTTTCATCAGATCATCTCCCTCCTGATTTTCGGGCTTGGACGTCAACCGTCAAGCCATCGTGAACATGTCCACTAAAACACTTAATACTACTTAATGTAGTATTACAAACACATAATACCCTCACAGCGACTTTATGTCAAGCCTGCGATTATGTATTCTACAAACGCAGCCTCCGTAGGAGTTGCGCATTCAAAGCTACGATAACGGTGCTGGTGGACATGAATATGGCCGCGACGGCCGGGGGAAGCACTATGCCTGCATCGTACAGCACTCCTGCCGCCAGGGGTATGGCGATCACGTTGTAGCCGGTCGCCCAGCCAAGGTTCTGGATCATCTTGCCGTAGCTTGCTTTGCTCAGGCGTATGGTGCGCGGGATGTCGCGGGGGTCGTTGCGAACAAGGACTATGCCGCCCGCCTCCACGGCCACATCCGTTCCCGCGCCGATAGCTATGCCGACATCGGCCGACACAAGGGCGGGAGCGTCGTTCACGCCGTCGCCCACCATGGCGACGCGGCGTCCGTTTTCACGCATCGCTCTGATCTTCTTCTCCTTATCCTGAGGTAGCACATTGGCGTAGAACTCGGTAATTCCCAGTTCCTGAGCGACCCAGCGGGCTACGTCCTCGCTGTCACCCGTCAGCATCC
>JAQVUQ010000328.1 GCA_028699365.1 bacterium
GTTCCCTGGCGATGACCCTGCCGCCTAGTTCGCGCAGCTCTTCATCGCCGTAATCCTCGATATACTCCTGCAGCGTCAGGATGGCATTGGGCTGGCAGACGTTGCCTATCTGCCCGGCCTTGGCCAGGCGCATGAAACGGTCTCCCGTGCGGCCCTCACGGTAACAGGCCGTGCAGTAGCTGGGGATGTAGCCGTCGTGCAGCAGAGATTTGAGCACTTCGTTGGGCGAGCGGTGATCCAGCGGCTCGAACTGAGGCTTCTGCTCTTCGGCCGACAGCTTTCCGGCATCGGCATAGCCGCCGACACCCGTGCAGGATCCGGCGCTCACCTGAGAGATGCCCAGCTTGACGACCTCTTCCCGGTAGCCCTGGGGCTCCCGGGTGGTCAGAATCATGCCGGTATACGGCACGGCCAGGCGTAAAATCGCCACCAGCTTTTTAAAATCGTCATCCGAGACCAGATAGGGGAAATCGTCCACCGTCATGCCTTCGGCGGCTCTGATACGGGGCACGGACAGGGTATGCGGCCCTACCCCCAGAGCGGTTTCCATGTGCTCGGCATGCATCAGCAGCCCCACGGTATCGTATTTCCAATCGTACAATCCGTAAAGGACGCCGAATCCCACATCGTCGATGCCGCCGGTCATGGCCCGGTCGTGTGCTTCGGTGTGCCATTCGTAGTTGCGCTTGGGACCGCCCCGATGCACCTTGAGATAGGTGGGCTTGTGGTAGGTCTCCTGGAAGAGTATATAAGTGCCTATGTCAGCGGCCTTGAGACGGCGGTAATCATCGACCGTGGTGGCCGCAATATTGACGTTGACCCGGCGAATGGCCCCGTTGTCGAACTTCAGGGAATAAATGGTCTCGATGCACTCGATAATGTAATCCAGAGGACAGTTGGTCGGATCTTCGCCCGCTTCCAGTGCCAGGCGTTTATGCCCCAGGCTCTGAAGCATGCGGACCTCTTCGGCCACTTCCGCCTGGGAGAGCTTTCTTCTGGTGGTGCAGTGCTCCAGGTTGTAGCCGCAGTAGGAACAGCGATTGATGCAGTAATCCGAGACGTAAAGCGGGGCGAACAGCACTATCCGTCGTCCGTAGATATGCTCCTTGATCTTGCGGGCCATCGCAAATATATCCGCCAGAACTTCCGGCGCTTCCACTTCCATCAGTACGGCTGCTTCACGGTGAGTCAGGCCGTGAAACCCGGCTGCCTTGCCCAGGATCTCCCTGACCCGTTCAGGATCGCCTGCTTCCGCTTTGGCCTGTCCCAGCGTGGCCTCAATCTCCTCGTGACAGATGAACTCATTGGCATCTTTGGATTTTGGATTGTACATTTTTCTCTCCCCCTGATTAGCTTATTAGGCTGTAGCTTTTTAGTCTGTTAGTAGTTTACGCTCAGGCAGACTCCCCTGGCCTTTTATTCAGGCGTCAGCCCTCAGACTGCCGGTTGCGTCTCTTGCAGAGCCGTAACCGGCTTTGTCAACGCTGTCTTGACCGATACATGATCCACCCGGCCCAGGCGCCCTGTCAGGGCGCTTATCTCATCGCCTGTTCCATCCACGATAATGGAGATGATAGAGACACCGCGCTCACGGTAAGGAATTCCCATTCTGCCGACGATGATGGTCGCAAACCCGTGCAACACGGTATTGACCTCTTCGGCGGCGCCAAGCTCCTCTATCACGATCCCCACTACACCCAGACGTTTCTGCATATCGGCCTCCTGCAAATCAAAAACCCTCCGCGCAAGGGCGCAGGAGGGCCGAAGATAAAATCCGTATTCGACGCTTCACGCGCCCTCCCGCTCGGAAACAACCTTGCGGTCGGGTCTTTTAATCACCGGCGCCGAAATAAATCCCGTCGCCCGTATAATGGTATTTTAGACCGCGGGATGAGATATGTCAATGAAATATGTGCTTGCATTATGCTGGCATGATGCTATAATTACATAGGTGATATGAATGCCGACATTATATGTTCGTAATGTGCCAGACGATATCTATATTCTTTTACGTGAAGCTGCACGTAAGGACCATCGTTCTCTGAACGCAGAAGTTATCTATCTGCTTGAATGTGCTTTATCAGAGAATACGGTGCCTGTAAATCAATCTGATATTCTCAAGAGGATACAGGAGAGGCGCGGTGCATACCGCTTTCCTGACGATGCACAGGATAGCACGGAGTCACTTCGCGCCGACAGGGACAGGTAGTGAGTATACAAGCCAGGAGGTGCCCGGATATGGGGTTTGATCCGTTAAGGCCCTATAATGAATTACCCTTGCTCCCACCGCAAACAGACCTGGAAACCAAGTCGATATTAAAAAAGACGGTCACGGCCGGACGTGCCCTGGCCGAATTGAAAGGTCTGGGGGATACTATCCCCGACCAGAATATTCTGATCAATTCCCTGGTGCTGCAGGAGGCCAAGGCCAGCTCTGAAATCGAGAATATCATTACTACCAATGATGCCTTGTTCAAAGCCTTTTCTTCCGGTGTCGATCAAACGGATCCGGCTACCAAAGAGGTTCTGAGATATCGGGAGGCTCTGTGGGACGCTTATAATATGTATCTGAGTAAGTATATTATCGAGCGGAAGATGGATTATTATCATCTGTTACGAAACGTTACGACAGACGGTAGCTGGGAACCATGGATTCTTTATTTGCTTGATGCCGTAGAGAACACTGCCATATTCACCCGTGAACGCATTCTGGCCATACGCAATCTGATGACGGAGACAATGGGAACGGCCAGAGAGAAGCTTCCGGGCAGGGTCTATTCCAAGGAGCTTATTGAATTGATCTTTCGCCAGCCTTATACCAAAGTGCAATTTCTGGTTGAGGCAGGGATTGCCGAGCGGCAAACGGCTGCTGAATACCTGAAGGAACTGGAAAGAATCGATATCTTGAAAGCTTATAAAGCAGGTAGAGAAACTTTATATTTAAACACAAAACTTTATGAATTGCTTTCTCAATGATATGTCGATAATTTCGACATATCATTAAAACGTGTCGAAATTTTACGATAATTTCGACACGTTTTAATATGAATTTTCGATGGCTTGGAATATCTGTATATTATACTCCCCAATGAAACTTTCCAATGCTATAATACGTATTACTTGACGGCGTTTAGTCGCTGAAAGCAGTAACTATCTGAAAGTAGTAAAATATGCCATCTGCAGTCAGGCGGGAAATCCTCGCCGTTATCGCTATATTTATGCTTTCCGCTTTTCCGGTGCAAGCCGATGTCCAGCCGGCAAAGCTCTCTCTGCGGGAGGCCGTTTCCCTGTCTCTGAAATCCAATCCCGATATCAGGCGGGCCGAGGACGCCCTGGTTGCATCCGAATCCGGCCTGAGGATAGCCGGTATCAATACCGGGATATCCGTGGGAGCCGGTACTTCTTATGTGACCGGATCGGACGCCGAAGGCAGCGGCAGCCTGTTCGGCAAATGGGAGTATAACGGCCTGAGCGGCATGCAGTCACAGGTGGAGATCACGCCTCTGGCTGCCGGAGATGATTCCGGCGGTATCTCTTTCAGTGTCAAGCAACCCATATCCCGGGGCAAAGGCGCTCTTTCCACCCGGGCGGATGCCCTGGCCGATGCCGTTTCCAGCCGTCTTATCCGGGAACACCAGTTGTTTATGGCCCGGCAGACGGCGGTATCCGGAGTGATAGACGCTTATTTCAGCGCCGTGCTGGCGACGGAGGAGATCAAGGTCCAGGAGAGAGCCCTGGCCATTGCCCAGGAAGCGGCAGACGGTGCCCGGAAGAGGGCGGAAGCCGGTCTG
>JAQVUQ010000329.1 GCA_028699365.1 bacterium
TTTGTTCCGCCATCCCGTCGGGTAATATTAATGAAACTGTTTACAGCGGAGGACGATCCCATGAGAAACACGACGCGCGAACAGGAACTGGCGGAGCGGGCACGGACCTATATACCCGGTGGGGCCATGAACCGTGCCAAAGCACCGCGGGAGGATATGCTGGGATATATGCCCTGGTATATTGAGCGGGCCGAAGGGTGTCATCTCTACGATATAGAGGGGAACGAATTCATAGATTACCGTTGCGCCTACGGGCCCATAATCCTGGGTTACAGGTATCCCGCCGTCGAGGAAGCGGTGCGGGCTCAGATGGAGACGGGCGTTCTCTTCAGCATGCCGTCTCCTATTGAGGGAGAGCTGGCAGAGACGTTGGTGAACGTGGTGCCGTGCGCACAGATGGTGCGCATACTGAAGACCGGAAGCGGAGCTACCACTGCCGCTGTCAGAGTGGCCCGGGCCGCCACCGGCCGGGAAAAGGTGGTTTCCTGCGGCTATAACGGCTGGCATGACTGGTGGGTGGCCAAAGAAGGAGTGGGCCCCGGCAAGGGTATACCGGCCTGCCTGGGTGGAAGCGTATACGATCTGGAATACGGTGACCTGGCCTTTGCCGAACAGCTCTTTCAGGAGCACGGCAAGGAGATTGCCTGTGTCATAACCGTTCCTTACGATTTTTGGGGAGAACCCCGTCTGGATTTTCTGCGCCGCCTGCGCAGTCTGACGGAGGAATACGGCGTTGTGCTCATCTTCGACGAAGTCATCACCGGATTCAGGCTGTCGTTGGGCGGGGCACAGGAACTGTTCGAGATATTCCCTGATATGTGCACCCTTGCCAAGGCTATGGGCAACGGCTATCCGATAGCGGCCTATGCCGGAAAAGCCGATCTAATGGAACTGGCTGTCGGTTTGCAGATAGATACCACCTATGCAGGCGAGACATTGTCAATGGCAGCATCGCTGGCTACCATCCGGGAGATGCGTGAGAGGCCGGTGCTGGAGGTGGTGTGGCACAGGGGCAGACAACTCATGGCCGGTCTGAGAAGGATATTCGACGACAACGGAGAAGTTTTAATTGTGGAGGGATTACCTCCGGCCATAACGATAAGCCCGGCCACCGGCAATCCGGAGGCCCGGCAGTTTATGAAGCTTTTTATCAAGCATCTCTATGGTCAGGGTGTTTTCTATCACTCGCCGCTCTTTGTTACTTTCTCTCATAAGGAAGAAGACATCGAGCGCACCCTGGAGGCGGCAGCGGTTGCCGTCGCCAGGGCTACGGATGAGATGTGACCCGGATAGGCCCAACGGAAGGCTGTCGTTTGAGAAGGATGTGGTGAACTTGCGTCTTGTAGTCTGTTTGATGGCATTGTTCCTGTTTGCGTTTCCGGCTATGGCAGCCGAAAACAGTCCTGAAGAATGCCTGGATTATATCGGCAGTTACCTGCTGGACCAGGATTACACCAATGCTATGGCCTGGGTGGATTACGGTTTGAGAAATTACCCCGGCAACCTTAAGCTGGAAATTGCCCGTTTCAAGGTCGTCATCAGCGATACGGACAAGAGTAACGATGCTACAGCACGTGACCGGCTGAAATCTCTGCTCTCCGGCAGAAGTAACGAGCTTAACGACGCCGTCTTCAAGGCGCTTATCGATTCCGGCTATTACAGACCCAACATAAGGCTGGTGCTGCCGACGAACAAGGATGGTGCCGATTATCTGCCCACCGTCGTATCTTTGCAGGTTATTGCCGTGGGATTGAACCGTATCGTTCCCAAAATGCCCGAAGGCGCGGATGTCAAAGTGGCTCTGCCCATCATGTGGCAGCCGGTAATATGGGTGAAAAACGTTTCGGATTATACGGTCAGGTCGGCGCAGGTGTCTATCGGCATGGGACAGGCTCCTCAGCCGGATGCAGGTATGGACCCGCAATTTTCGGGTGATCCCGCTGCACCGGGACAGCCGGGAAGGTCCGGCAGGAGTGATGCGGCAGGTCCCGGCGGCGTAAAGGTGCCGCGCCAGCCTGGCGATATGCCTGACGAGGGTCTTGAGCCGGGACAGGCAGGACAGCCCTTCGGTGGCGGTGGCCCGGTTGCAGGCGAGTTCACTGTCAGGCCGGGCGATGTGAAGAAGGTTATTCTGGCCGTGACGCTGCCTTTCCAGGGTGAGAAGCTTACTCAGCCGCTGCAATGCACCGTTACCTGGATAAACAAGGAAGAAGACCGGACGCCGCCCTCACTGACGGCCGACAGGATAGACCCGGACGATATTCCGGTATTCAATATCGATGCCATGGAGAAACCGTAGATCAAATGCCGGGTTCAGGTTGACAAATACGGTCTGCCTGATATAATATGAAAGTTCACGTGGGGCTGTGGCGCAGCTGGGAGCGCGCTTCCTCGGCATGGAAGAGGCCAGGGGTTCGAATCCCCTCAGCTCCACCATCTTTCACTTCGAAACGAAGTTGAGAAGTGAAAGATGCCGCGCCGAAGCTCAAAGAGCGAAGGCGGGCAAAACCCAGGCATAAAACAAATGTTTCAAAGCTGTGGCCAGGCAAGCCAGTTACTGCCGGCAAAAGCAAAGAAGCAAAGACCGCCGCTATTTATAAGCGATTAAAATAACTCAGGTTCCCTGAGTTATTTTTATAAGCATTGATAAATTAAATTGATATAAATCTGATATAATTATTGCTAAGCATAAATAAGCATAAAATTAATAAAACTACCTCGCAGGAGAAAATCATGGAAAGATACGATTTTCAAGCTATCGAAGAGAAATGGCAGCGTCGATGGGAAGAGGAAGACACCTTCGGGGTCGAGATTCAGCCCGAACGGCCCAAATATTACCTGCTGGAGATGTTTCCATACCCTTCAGGACGCATACATATGGGGCACGTTCGCAATTATTCCATCGGCGACGTAGTGGCTCGCTACCGCAGCATGCGCGGATACAACGTGCTTCATCCCATGGGATGGGATGCCTTTGGTCTGCCGGCGGAAAACGCCGCCATTCAGCACGGCATACATCCGGCCAAATGGACACTGAGCAATATAGATAACATGAGGACACAACTTAAATCCCTGGGCTACAGCTACGATTGGCGCCGCGAGGTAGCCACCTGCCTGCCGGAGTATTACAAATGGACACAGTGGTTCTTTATCAAACTCTGGGAGAAGGGACTTGTTTACCGGTCTTCCGGCATGGTCAACTGGTGCGAGGCCTGTGCCACCGTGCTGGCCAACGAGCAAGTAGTGGACGGCGAGTGCTGGCGATGCGGCACCCCAGTGATCCAGAAGGAGCTGGATCAGTGGTATCTGAAGATAACGGCTTATGCCGATGAGTTGCTCAAGGATCTGGATCTGCTGGATGGCTGGCCGGAGCGCGTCCGCGTCATGCAGCATAACTGGATAGGGCGCAGCGAGGGAGCACGCATAGATTTCCGCCTGCCCGGCGACAAGTTGCTGCCCGTCTTCACCACCCGTCCCGATACCGTTTACGGCGTGACCTACCTGGCCCTGGCCGCAGAGAACCCGCTGGCAGAGGAACTGTCCGCCGGCACCGCTCAGGAAGGTGAAGTCAGGGAGTTTATTGAACGCATGCGCCGCCGGACAACGGCTCAGCGCGGCGATACGGCCGAGAAGGAAGGCGTTTTTACCGGGGCATATGCCGTAAATCCGCTTAACGGCACCAAGGTTCCCGTCTGGGTGGCCAACTATGTGCTGATGGAGTACGGCACCGGAGCCGTCATGGCCGTGCCGGCACACGATCAGAGAGATTTCGAGTTTGCCCGGCA
>JAQVUQ010000014.1 GCA_028699365.1 bacterium
TCAGCGCATCATACTGCAGCAGCCAGGTAGCCGGCAAGCCATGCTTCTTAATAAGACGCGATTGTTCGATCACCGGCTCAAGCAGATCCAAATCCGGATTCCTGGGCTCGGTGCCGCGAATGAAGTTAATGATATTGACGAAGCCTGCGTTTTCTATCGTTCCTGCACCCCTCTCATTTACATCCCTTTAGCGGAAAGTATCTTTTTGCCCATATCGGTATCATGTGCTGTCCTGGATATCTGCAAATCGCCGGCAGGATTATCCGGGCAGGAGGATCAATCCCAAATCATCAAACCAGACGGCCCCATCGTTCCCGTCGCTGCGGCAGGCGATCAGAGCCTTTTCTGCCTGCTCCGGGGCTTGGACTCTGAAAGAGACTCTCTGCCAGTCTGCAGAGCCGGATAGTTCCACACTTCTCATTTCCGCCACCGGCTTGTTATCCCTGGTGTAGAAGTAGCTCACCAAATAACTTGCTCCCGTAGCTTTCTCCGTTTTTATCCAGCCCGAACATTCAAACATCTGCCCCGCTTTGACAGGCACCGCACAGGTCCACCTTTGCCGCCATTCGATTCCCTGAGGCGGTGTCCACATCAGCTTGACAGAGCGCTCTCCGCCTCTGACCAGGGTAAACCAGATGGAATAAAACCGGCTCCACTCCCATTCAGCCCGGCCCATCCTGTCCTGCAGATCATGATACCTGGCCACCCAACCGGCGGGCATATCTGTGCCGTCGTTAATTTCAAAACCGGGATTCTGCAGAAGGTTGATCATAACAGGCAGATGACGATAGTCGCACCAGTAAGGAACGCTTATGTTACAATCCACCAGTTCAATGGCAGTATGGATGACATCGGCAACGGCACGGACATTCTCCAAGGCGTTGTCAAGAATGATTCTCTCGGCCGTGGAAACATCTCCGGCCTTCCAGGCTGCATCTACCGCCGGCACATTCACCTCCGTAAACCCCAGCAGGGCATGCATGCGCCTTTCGATGCCAGCAACCGCTTCATCAACAGTCCTTCCAAGCGATTCAGGAGTATAGCCCTCCAATCTGATGTTCTCCTCAGGCTTGGGAACATGCCCCTTTATATGCAGTTCAGGCCAGTAAGCAAAGGCACCTCTATCCTCGACATGATGCAGCAGCACTCCTAAAAACCGCATACCGTCCGCCAGCCGCCCGTCTCTCCAGCAATCTATAACTTTGGGGAAATAACGAGCCGGTGTATCATAAGAGCCCATAGGACAATAGCCCAGTTGGTCCTTATAAATCGCCTTATGGTGAAACGGGGGACAGTAATCCGTACCGGACAGCATGCCGGGGATATACTCCGGCGCCTTCTGAGTTACCGGATCAAAGCCACAATAATAGGATATATCCCATTCACGCCTGATATCGATTGTTCTCGGTGCCTCAGGATCGCCGGATTCACCCCCGAACCGGCCGTAATTCGGGCCGTTTAAATCAGGAAATTCACAGTATACTATCCAGAGCAGATCCTTCTCCGGCTCCAGAAGTTCCTGCTCCTTCTTTGACAGGGCTTCAAGTGCCGCTTTGGTAATATAATTATGCTCCTCAGCCCATAACACCATGAACGGTAAGAAAGATAAGCCCGAATCATCCCGAAGTATTTTTGTGACAATCATATATGCCGCTGCGATTATCCAGTTTACCAGAACGCGCCTTTTCATATAGGCATCGTATATCAACCTAATGCTCTGCTTAAAACCGTACTTCATGATAAGCCTCCTTCAGCATCTTACTTATCTCATATTATTCTTTACAAAATGGCAGCGGCCATGAAAAGAACAACCGCATTGTCGTCAGAACGTATAACGATATATAGATCACTATCCATAACAATCCGACATTACCTATTTGGAATAGTTTTTCAAAAATTCATCCAGGTTGTTTACGAGACAGTACTTATGCGCCACTCTCAGGCTACGCCCAGGCTCCAACTCCTTCAACCTTCCCCAGAGTTCCAGATTGCGAAGCTCAGGCATCCAATCGGCAAATAGATAGCATTGTGCTATCTCGTCCTTATTGAAATAATTGAACAGGCCCCAATTTTCTTGCACGTCACCAATGCCCCACATACCTTTTGGTAAATCCTTGCCCACGTAGGTCAATCCACCTGGAGAGGGATCGATCATAATTCTCTTGAGCTTATCGTCGTCCCTGAGCACGTAAAGGTAATACCGATGCAGCGACGGGACAAAGGGAAGAGCAAACTCAGGATGTACTCGCAGCCTGAAAGCTTCCTTGTTTAACCCGATATTCTTCAACTCCGTGGAGATCTCAATGGAGTTGTCCTTAAGAGAGATCATCCTTGAAACACTGTAGCCCGTGTTTTCCCGCTGCCGTATAATAGCCGTAAGTTCTACTCGCGGCACATTACCCTCCTCATGAGCGATCACTTCAAAGGGGACGTTGTCAAGGTTGGTTAACCTTCTGGGAGAATCGGCCGTCGGAAACTCCATATAGGCTCGGCCTATCCGTGACTTCTCACCCTTTTCACTGGTGTAATAGCTATAGAAAAGGTTCCGTCCCCTCTTCTTATCGATAAATTCATCGATCCGACCGCCCTCTGCAGGAACGATAACAAGTTTGATCAGATCATTCTCCAGCACCAGCGTCTCAGGCTGGACGACTTCCGGTTGTTTGCCGGTATTGTTAACCAATTTCACCCATTTACCGGTTTCATTTTTTATTAATGAAACAAAAGACTTATTCGCACAGCTCGATTCGATCTCTTTTGATAAAGAGATAAGATTTTCAACATGCTTCTTCATAACGGGTCCGGATTCCGGTATACGTCCCGCCTCTTCGCTTCTGTCAATCACCTCCCTCCATCGTCTGAAAACGGGATATATATCCCTGCCGGCCAGTTGCTCCACTGCTGATCTAAACGACCTGTCCGCATTGTAAGCCTCCGGATTCCAGAGGTAATCGGCCAAGACTATCATGCCGATATCACCACTGCCCGACATAAGATAGCCATCTATATGCTTGTAAATATCCGGATGGGTTGTGGGAAAATCCTTGCTGCCGAATCTGCGCCACTGCCAATCGTTATCAAAGAAGAAAAGTTTCCTGCTATAGTACTGTTGCCATTCACTGATCAATTCACGGCTTATATACCTCCCGGCCGGATCACCGCCGGACCAATGAATCTGGATGTCCTGCGGCAGATTAGACAGAGCCTGGACATAGGCAGGTCCATCCACGTCAGGGTAAGCACCTATGGCCGCTCCGAAATATAAAGGTGGGCAAAAGATAAGCAAGGCAGAGGGATTTGCTCTTTTCATCTCAGAGTATACTTCGTTCACTACGTACACATGGGTTTTTTCCAATGTACCGAAGTACGCTTTATCTTTAGCCGTAAGCATGTGCCCGGTGTCATCGAACATCAGTACCACCGCACCTCCGGCTCGGGCAACCTTTCCGGCGGCCTCCCGCAGGATTTTCATATCGCCGGGATCGGAAAACGTTGGATAGAATGCAAAGTCACTGCCTCCGATGACGTTTATCGGCACCAGCGGCACCAACTTGTTCTGCCTGATATCCTCAATTTTGTTAGTGATCTCCGTCTCCCATTCCCGACTACTAAAAACATCCCTCCACTTATTGCCTTTACAACCGAGTTTGCTTATAACCCAACCGGAAATGTTATATTTGTAAGCTTTACTACCGCCGAAGGCCATCCTCCACTTGATATAAGGATAATCGATGACCTTGGCTTTCATTAAAAGCACTCTGTCATCTTCCCGTTTAAAAAGCTGTATCAGGGACTGGACACTCCAAACGGTCCCTCTCTCATCTTTTCCTGCACACAGAACGATCTCTCTCCCGGCATCCTTCAAGGGATAAATAATATAGCCTTCCTCTTGGGAGGGGATTTTCTGTTCATATCTTGCTATATACTTCTTCGCCAGATCGTTCTTGCCAATGCTGATGATTAATTTGAAGCGTAAAGCAACCTTCTTATCCGTTACGACTTCAGCCTTTCCCCCAAAGCTTTCTATCCTGGATAAGAGGTCCTTAACATAAGTGCAGGACCGTGCTTCAGCATCTGCCACCAATATACACGTGCTTGCCTCTTCGCCTGCTTTATACACGGTGACAAATTCGTTCATGTATTCCACCTGCTGGGGTGAGGGCATAATTTTGCCATTAAAAAACGGTGGTCCGGATTGGCTGTCAGCCCGGGACAAGCCGCACAAACAGATCGAAGCAAACAACGCTATGGCGGTAAATAAGTATATTTTTCTCATACTGTTCCATCCTACCTTTTCAAATCTTCCATCCACTTCGACTGAGCCAGCGTTTCCCTTGATATCGATCTGAAAGCCGGGAGATTGTATTTCCAGATCTTTTCCAGGTCTTCATACGATCTCTCCATATCAGCAAAAGCTTTGTCAATCCCGGACAGTTTTTGGACATCCAACGGAATAAGCGCCCCATCCTTTTGCCATATGGGAAGCTTGACGCTGCCTGTATTACGATAACCGGTAAGACTACCGTAATAATTCGATGCCACCATATCCGGTTTTCCGTCACCGTTTATGTCTCCAAAGCAAACGGCATACGCCTCAATGCCGGAAAAAGATGTTTCCAGCGCCTCATCCCTGAACCACCCAACTTTGGTCGTCTCCCTGCGGTATACCTGTAACAAACCCTGAGACGACACTATTACCAGTTCCGCTTTTCCGTTACAGTCCAGATCAGTCATGGCCAGACAACGGGCATCGGCAATACCTTTCAGCCCGCTTACCAGACTCTGCTCTTCCTGAAAGGAAACAGGATTTTCAGTCACGGTATAACCTTTAACGTCCTTACCCCGCGTCAGCAGAAGCAGGTCGATCACCCCGTCTCCATCGGCATCCCCCAGACAGGGGATCACATCAGCGGCACCCCCGACGATATTCGTCGTTCGTCCCCGCCTCAAAGCAGCTATCACATTGGCCTTGTCCTCGGTCGAGAAGAGACGAACGCCGCCCTGCTTGCTGCCGAGCATGGCGACGATATCGCTCTTCACACTCAAAGGCCCGAAGGAGAAGGCAATATCACCGCCGCCTGCCTGAGCGGTATCCGCCGGCACGGCATCGGCCATCCATCTCTCCGTCAACGGATGTCTCCGGTATAAGCTCATCACGTTCTGACTGATGCTGAGCACCAGTTCCACTTGACCATCGCCGTTGACGTCGGCCAGTTGAGGACGGCGCCATTTTCGAGAAGCGGCTATCTCTGTCGTTCTGAGCTTCTTAACCTTATCCAGTGACTCCAACCACTTGGCGTACGAGGAATAAACGCCCGGCCCGGCCAGCTTCTCCAAGGCATTCTCCAGCGATCTCTCCGGAGTATATTGATTTGGATTCCAGAGATAATCCCCCAGGGTAAGAATACCTATCAGGGAATTATTGTTGTAGTTATAGGCCATCATATAAGCATCAAGCTGTCTGAATCCCGGGAAACGATTGGCGAAGTCCTTGGGAGCGTAGGGATAGCCGTATTGATGCCAATTGTCCCAGTAAACCGGCTTGCGCCCGATTGCTTTGATCCATCTCTCTGCATCTTCCAGGCTACACCACTGGGAGGTAACGGCAGGCCCTGACCAGAAGAACTCGATATCCTGAGGCACGTTACACACGGTCTCGTAGTAGCGGCCGCCGCTCTCACCATAATAATAACCCGACAGGTCCGAGGCGTAGTACGGAGGACAGAAGAAGAACGTGAACTCGGGATAATCCGCTCTCAGGCCGTTGTAAAGCCTGTCTACAAGATAACGATGCGCCTTTCCGGCATCACCGAAAGCTTTCTTATCGGCATCGGCCAGGGGAATGCTGACGTCGTCGAGGAGAAGGCACATTCCTCCACCGGCATCCAGGCTGATTTTGAACGCCTCAATCAGTTTCTTTATATCTGCCTCGTCACATATATTTATCTTGGGTTTTTTGGCGGGGTTGAAGCAGAGCAGCGGCTTGAGATGCCTCCGTTTCAGGTAGCTTACGGTATCCTTTATATTCTTTATTTCCTCAGGCTGTGGATTGCGCCAATCCTTCAAGCCGCGGCACATGCCGACGTTAAACTTGAAATAGTGAAGGTACCTGACGTTTTTCTCAACGCCGATTATCCCCCGATACCTAAAGGAAGGATAATCCGCAACTTCGGCAGCCAGCAGTTTGACTGATCCCTTTTCACAGTTCAGCAACTGACATAATGATTGGACAGCCCAGTAGTTTCCGGCCTCATCATTCCCGGCACAGATAACCAGGTCTCTCTCGCTCTCCCTGACTGGATGAATCAGGTAACCCTCCGGCTGGTGGGGGATCTCAATCCCCCACCTGGCTAAATATTCGCGGGTAATATCGTTATCGCCCAGAGAGATAACCGTCCGGTAGCGGGGGAGCTCCCGGCGGTCGGTAATAACGTCGGCCTCGGCTCCCAGCCCTTTAAGCCTCTCCATCAACTCTTCCACGACGATATCCCTCTCCAGGCCCTGCCTGATAAAGATGGCGGTGATAGCCCGCCCTTCATGCGCAGCCTGGATTGGGATAAAGCGTTCGTAATACTTCACGCTTTGCGGCGTAGGCATGATCCTGCCGTTATAGAGCGGCATATCCAGCGGTGCAGGCTGCTGCGCCAAGGCCATCTTAGCGGTAAATATGACACAAAACCCTACGCCTAAAACAAGTAGCCACCTGTTCATAACAATTCAGTCTCCTTTGCAGCCGGTCGAACGAAATCAGTGGGCGCCGCTCAGCTTATCATACCTGGCCTTAATCTCCTCCGCGGTCAGCGCACCCTTCCAGATAGTCACTTCATCGATCTCTCCCTTAAAGCAATTCTTGGTGCCGCCGCCGATGACAGCGCTACGCATCGGATGGTATCCCCCCTCATAGGCGCCCACCGCTTTATGATCGAGCACGCCGTCGATAAAGAGCTTCATCAAGGTCCCGTCATAGACCGCCGCCACATAATGCCACTTGCCGTCTCTAACGCCCGTCCCGCTGGATATAAACTTTTTCTCCTCCCGGCTCTTGACGATGTTAAGCTGGATCTCCCTCCCGGTATCCCGAAGCTTCAAACCGACATCCCAATTATTAATGTAGGCGTTCGTATAGAAAAGCCAGCCGCTGCCGCCCGTCGCCTTTATCCACATCTCCAGTGTAAACGGGCCCTCAATACTGAAACCCTCACGCTTCGGCAAGACGATTTTTTGGGAACCATCCAATTTCGCTGCTCGTCCTGCAATGCCCTCAGACCTTATCTTTTGTTCAGCTTCTGTTGATAAACTGCTTCCGTCAAAATTGCAAATCCTTCCATGAACTTCATTACCTGAGTTATCCTTTACCTCCAGGCCTTCCGCCTCATCAAAGGACAGCGAACATATGATACTCTTTTCCACGTTCGAGCTCACATCATCTGCTACTGCTCCTCCTGCGCACAAGCAAACCGTTGAGATTAAAACCCCTGCAAGTGTTTTCTTAATCATTTTCGCTCCTCCTGCCGTTAATATGTAGCAAACGTGCCGAAAAAATCCCCGCCTTTTGCAGCCACATGTCCGTCTAAAAACAGAGTATTCGCCATTGTAGAATGCCTCAAATGAATGGCACTAGTGCCGTTTAAAAAATAGTAAAACTGCTGTTTGGTCGAAAGCCTGTAACTGTCCGTAAACCTCCATGTGCTGGCAAGGTCTGGATAATCGGGTAGAAACCACCCGGTGTACGAGTATCTATATTGTGATCCATATGTATACGTCCAGTTCGTACCATTTGGAGGCTTTACGAACGTCCACGGCTTCTCCTCCGGGCAAACAAAAATATCCAGATTCTTACCGGCATAGCCCCCATCATAGAATAGTTGGAGCGGCTTACGCAGTTCTGAGGCCGAAGGAACATAACCATCCCAATCATCGGCATACATTAATAGAGCAGCTCCTATCTGTTTAAGATTGCTCATACATGTCACTTGTCTGGCTTTAGCTCTGGCACGGTTGAAAACCGGAAACAATATAGATGTCAATACTGCAATTATTGCCATTACAACCAGAAGCTCGACCAGAGTAAAACCTTCCCTTCCTCTTTTACTTAACATAATCAATCCCCCCTTCTACTCTACATATCCGCTACACGGCAATGCACACGATTTCCTAACGACCAATTCCGTATCAAGAGTAATCTGTATTCTCTCCAGAGAACCGTGTAGAATAATCTCCACCAGCTTCTCTGCAGCCAGCTTGCCGACCTCATAGACGGGCTGATGGATGGTGGTCAGTGCTGGCCTGAGATAAGCCGAGGAACCGATATCGTCAAACCCTATTACCGAGATATCCTCCGGTATCGTTAAACCTCTATCCCGCAAGCAACGAATAGCACCGATAGCCATAAAATCTCCAGCCATGAATACAGCCGTCACATCTGAACGGATATGTATCAGCTTTTCCATCAATCTGTAACCGTCTTCTTCTCCGGCTGAGGTCTCTTCGATTATTATGTGCTCTTCATGCTCCAGTCCATGATCGGCCAAGGCTTTCCGATAACCGTTTAACCGGTCCTCCCACTCACAGGATATAAGGGCATTGCCTATGTAAGATATCCTGCTGTGGCCAAGGCTTATAAGGTGCTCCATCACCTGACAGGCGCCACCAAAATTATCCGCCTGAACATAGTTCCTTTTATCAGACTGCGGTGGACGGCCGATAGATATAAAGGGCAAGCCTCGTCTCTCAAGATTATCCAGACATTCCTCTTCATCGAACCGGGGATAAAAGACTATAGCTCCATCAAAGGCACCGTTACCCTCCAAGGCACCTCCGTTGCCACCAGGCAGCAAAAGATTAAAACTATGTCCGGCAAAGCCGGCGCTGATGCCCTTGATCAACAAATTAAAAAACGGCATTGCCTCAACTTCACTGCCGTTGCTGCTCCAAGGGACAACAAGAGCTACCAGTTTATTGGCGGGAGATGGCCTGTCTGCCACAAAAGTGCCCTTGCCGTGAATCCTGTTTACCAGGCCATCTGCCACCAAAGATTCGATAGCCTCGCGCACGGTATTTCTGGCCACGCCGTATTCTTTGCTCAAGACATTCTCCGAAGGCATTCTGTCTCCGACCTTCACTTCATTGCCGGCCAGCATCTTATATAATATATTCTTGACTTCATCCCTTTTTAGCGGACGTTGAAGCAATGCCATAGATATAATCATACTCCTGTTAACTTGTTCTACATCCTACAAGTAAGATACCACTGGGGCATATACTTGTCAATAGACATAGCGTATTTTTCCAATACGGATGTGCGGCAGATAATTTCGACTAATCCAATCACAACTTCCTGGCCAGTGCCGCTACACACACCACGGCTGCCCCTGCCTTGAGCAGGCAGGCCGAGCACTCATGCACGGTGGCGCCGGTGGTCATAACGTCGTCCACCAGCAAGACCCTCTCTCCGCCCTGCAGCGCTCCAGGCAGCGGGCTGAAGGCTCGTTTGAGGTTGGCGTGCCGTTCTTTCCGGTTCAGGGTATGTTGAGGCAGGGATGGCTTTACTCTGGACAGAGTCTGCCGGTAGGGCGGATTGCCTGCGGCAGCGCACAGGGACCGGGCCAACAGTTCGGCCTGATTGTAGCCACGCTCTCGCTGACGTTCGGCATGCAGAGGCACTGAAGTTACCAGGTCGATCCGCACTTCCGATAGCCGCTCTCTCAGGACTTCCGCCAGATAGCGCCCTAATGGGTCAGCCAGTTCCGGGTGACGGCAGTATTTGAACTGATGGATGATATCGCGCCAGCGGCCCTCATAGGGAGCCGCTGCCAGCGCCAGTGAGTAGGGCGGCTTGTCCGTCCGGCAATGCAGGCAGATGGTGCCGTCGCCGGGCAGACCGCAGCACGGACAGACCATCGTTCCCAACCGGGGAAGGCCTGTCAGACAACTGCGGCACAGCGCCTCTCCGGCACGCCCGCATATCAGGCATGAAGAAGGAAAGAGGAGGGACAGAGTCCCTCCCCATAGCTTGATAATTGTCTCCGCAAGGCTCACAGCCCTGCCTGTTGCCCCAGTTCGGCGGCCTTGTCGGTGCGCTCCCAGGGAAGATCCAGTTCCGGACGGCCAAAGTGCCCGTAGGCTGCCGTCTGACGGTAAATGGGGCGCCGCAGATCCAGTCTTTTGATGATCATGCCCGGCCGCAGATCGAAGTTGGCCTCCACCAGGGCGGCGATACGGGAATCGTCTATGGCTCCGGTGCCGAAGGTATCCACCATGATGGAAAGGGGCTTGGCTACGCCGATGGCATAGGCCACCTGAACTTCACAGCGCGCTGCCAGTCCGGCTGCCACCACGTTCTTGGCCACCCAACGGGCGGCGTATCCGGCCGAGCGATCCACCTTGGTGGGATCTTTGCCGGAGAAGGCGCCGCCGCCGTGCCGGGCCATGCCGCCGTAGGTATCGATGATGATCTTGCGACCGGTCAGGCCGGTATCGCCCTGCGGACCGCCGATGACGAAGCGGCCGGTGGGATTGATGTAATATTTGATATTCTTTGAGATCATCCCTTCCGGCAGCACCGGCTTGATGACGTTCTCCGTAACGTCGTCTCTGATCTTCTCCCAGCTCTCCTTGGGACAGTGCTGGGCGGCTATGAGCACGGAATCTATCTCCACCGGGCGATGGTCCTCATAGCGGATGGTGATCTGGGATTTGCCGTCGGGGCGCAGATAGGGCATGGTGCCGTCCTTGCGCACTTCCGCCAGCCGCTTGGCCAGTTTGTGCGCCAGGCTGATAGGCATAGGCATCAATTCCTCGGTCTCATTGGTGGCGTAGCCGAACATCAACCCCTGATCTCCGGCTCCCAGAGATTCCAGGTCTTCATGCATCACCTCGCCGCCCTTGGCTTCAAAGGATTTGTCTACGCCCATGGCAATATCGGTGGATTGCTCCTTGATGGATACCAGCACCCCGCAAGTCTCGTTATCGAAGCCGTATTTGGCCCTGGTATAGCCTATCTCGCCGATGGTGCGCCGGACAAGCTCCGGTATGTCCACATAACAGCCGGTGGTGATCTCCCCGGCCACCAGCACCAGGCCGGTGGTCAGCAGGGTCTCGCAAGCCACTCTGGCCATTGGATCCTTAGTCAGAATGGCATCCAGAACGGCATCCGATATCTGATCGGCCATCTTATCCGGGTGACCCTCGGTCACCGATTCCGAAGTAAAGAGATAACTACCTTTGGGCGTTACGTCCATGTGCTATAGTCCTCCGTTCCAGCTTAATTATTCAGGCTGAAGGCTGAAGGCTGAAGACTGAAGGCTATTAGTAGTTACGCTCAGGCAGTCTACTTGAGCGTTCTACTTCAGTCTTCAGCCTTAAAAGCTTCAGCCTATTTACCAGATAGTCTACCCGAGCCTATGTTCCCATCTCCCAGGCAGCCAGGTAGGCAACCTGCTCTTCCGTCAAGGTATCAATTTTTATGCCCATGGCAGCCAGCTTCAGCTCGGCTATGCGGCGATCGATATCCTCGGGAACGGTATATACACCCGGTTTCAACTTGCTTCCGTCGCCCACCATATAGGCGCCGGCCAGGGCCTGGTTGGCAAAGCTCATATCCATGACGCTGGCCGGATGTCCCTCAGCCGTTGACAGATTTACCAGGCGTCCTTCTGCCAGAAGGTTGATCGTCCGGCCGTCTTCCATGGTGTACTGCTCCATCAGCGGGCGTATCTCGCGCCGTGAAGCGGCCATGGCCTGCAGGGCGGGAATATCTATTTCGGCATTGAAATGACCGGAGTTGGCCACGATGGCCCCGCTTTTCATGGCGGCAAAATGCTCTCCGCGGATCACGTTGAGATCGCCGGTAACGGTAACGAAGATATTGCCGATGGCGGCGGCCTCGATCATGGGCATAACCTGATAACCGTCCATGGCCGCTTCCAGCGCCTTGAGCGGATCGACTTCCGTCACGATGACTCTGGCTCCCATGCCGGAGGCTCGCATAGCCAGGCCCCGGCCGCACCAGCCGTAGCCGGCCACGACGAAGTTGCTGCCTGCCAGCAGATAGTTGGTGGCCCGCAGAATACCGTCCACGGTGCTCTGACCGGTGCCGTAGCGGTTGTCGAAGAAGTGCTTGGTCATGGCGTCGTTGACGGCGATTATAGGATATTTCAGCACTCCGCCGCTTGCCATGCTGCGCAGACGGATGACGCCGGTAGTCGTTTCCTCGGTACCGCCGATAATCCCCTTCAGCAACTCGCTCCTGTGAGCGTGCAGTGTGGAAACCAGGTCGGCTCCGTCGTCCATGGTCATCTGCGGCTCAACATCCAGGACCGCCTCGATGTGGCTGTAGTAAGTCTCGTTATCTTCTCCCTTAATCGCAAAGGTGGGAATGCCGTAATCGACTACCAGAGATGCAGCCACCTCGTCCTGCGTGCTCAGAGGGTTGGAGGCGCAGAGCCAGACCTCCGCCCCGCCCGCCTTGAGCGTGCGCATAAGGTTGGCGGTCTCCGAGGTGACATGCAGGCAGGCTGCCAGCCGTACATCCTTCAGCGGTAAATCCGCTTCAAACTCTTTTCTTATCAACTGCAGTACCGGCATCTGGGAATCGGCCCATTCTATACGGCGCTTGCCCTCCTGAGCCAGTTCTATGTCCTTGACATGATAATCCATAACGTTTCTCCTATCAAAATACTTCCTGCCGGGGTTACTCCAGGCTGACGGACAGCAGAGCACCGGGGGATTCAAAAGTGGAAAGATGCCTGAATTCATTGAAGCGTGCGGCTATATCGTTACGATCGAGTTGCTTCATTCTCTCCAGGCTGAAGTCTTCGACATTATATGAGGCCACAACGCTGCCGCAGATTACGGCACAACGCAGAGAATCCACTCCGCAGTCACCCTCGGAGACAAGATAGCCCATAAACCCGCCGGCAAAGCTGTCGCCGGCGCCGGTGGGATCTCTGACCTCCTCCAGGGGATAAGAGGGTGCGGCAAAGAAGCCCTCGTCGCACAGCATCAGCGAACCGTGCTCGCCCTTCTTGATCACCACCGCCCGCAGGCCTGTATCGTGCAGCTCTCTGGCAGCTTTGATAAGAGACGAGGTGTTGCACAGTTGACGAGCTTCGGCATCGTTGATGAACAGAATATCCGATCTTGAAATAACCCGTTTAAGAGCTTCCGGCTTGCCGTCTATCCAGAAGTTCATGGTGTCGCAGGCCACCAGTTCGGGTTGCTCCAACTGATCCAGAATATGAAGCTGGATATCGGGGTCCATATTGGCCAGGAACACATGGGAGGCCCGGCGCTGTGCCGGTCCCAAATCGGGCCTGAAATCGGCAAAGACGTTCAACTGCGTATCCAGCGTATGGGCCTGGTTCAGATCGAAATCGTAGCGCCCCGACCAGCGAAAGGTCTGCCCTTCCGTTATCTCCAGACCGGAGATATCTATGCCTCTGGAGGATAAAAAATCCGTATGCCGAGACGGGAAATCCCTCCCCGCTACGCCTGCGACGGAAACATCCGTAAAGAAAGAGGCGGCACAGGAGGCGTATACCGCGGCGCCTCCCAGGGCATCTTCCACAACGCCAAACGGCGTCCGCACCGTATCAAGAGCGATTGAACCTACAATCAGAAGCGACATGACAACCTCGCGTAAGTCTGAAGTCTAAAGTCTGAAGTCTGAAGTCTGAAGCTCGGCTGCGCCGAAGCTTTTACCCGCCTTCGCTTTCAGCTACGGCGCGGTCGCCTCTCCATTAAGCCTTGCAGTAAACTGCAAAACTTTATGGCGTAGGCGAGTGGTTTACGCTCAGGCATTCTCCTTTAGCCTATCAGTTAATGACAATTATCTTCAGGCCGGCTGGACAAGCAACGAAGCATATTATATCACAAGGGGATATAATCATCTATTATCAGTCCAGGCTGCCGGTCTATGCCCGAGCGTTCTCCTTCAGCCTTCAGTCTTCAGCCTAAAAAGCTAGTTCACTACCGTTCCGGCAGCCACTCTGGATTCCGTTTCCACGTTCTTTCCCGGGCTTACCAGACAATCGTCTCCAAGTATGGCCATTGGGTTTATAACAGCTTCCCGGCCCACGATGCAGCTCCGGCCCAGAACACATCCGTCAAGCCGGACACCTGCTTCTATATTGCAATTCTCCCAAAGCACGGAAGCGCTGACCATAGCACCGGAAGCCACCCGGCAGCCGGCACCGATAACCGTATTGGGCCCTATGAACGCACCGGCTTCCACCACGGCGCCCGGCCCCAGAACCACCGGGCCCGAGATAACGGCTCCATCGGCTACTTCGGCCTCTTCGGAAATATCGGCACAACCGTTTACCGGGCATCTGCCCTCCAGGACATCGTAATTGGCATCTCTATACTGCCTGAGCGTGCCGACATCGCACCAGTAATTCTTAAGCGCCAATCCGTAGAACGGTGCTCCGCGCTTTAACAGATCGGGAAAAACCTGACGCCCAAAATCATAGAATTCGTTCTCCGGGATATAGTTCAGAATCTCCGGCTCAAAAACATAAATGCCCGTATTGGCCAGATTGCTGAAGGCCTCTTCCGGTTTAGGCTTCTCCTGAAAACGCTCGATGCGCCCGCCGTCATCGGTAACAACAATGCCGAAGTTGGAAGGATCATCCACTTCCGACATGGCGATGGTAGCCAGCGCTCCATTCTGCCGATGATGCTCCACCACCTTGGATATGGGCATGGAAGTCAGGTCGTCGCCGCCTATGACCACAAAGGTATCGTCGAAGAAACTCCCCACGCGACGCAAACCGCCGGCCGTGCCCATCAGCTCCTTCTCACGGGAATAGGTCAGCTTCATTCCCAGAGAAGAACCGTCCCCGAAATACTCCTCTATACTGTTCTGAAGATAGTAAAGATTTATCATGACTTCGTCCACGCCCTGATCGGATAGAAGATTCAGAATGTGTTCCATAACCGGGCGGTTGGCAATGGGAACCATGGGCTTGGGAAGGCCGCTGGTCAGGGGATCAAGCCTGGATCCGATGCCGGCGGCCAGTATCATTGCTTTCATATGGATGTTCTCCTTTACAGTTACAGTATAAACTTCAACAAAAAACCGGCCGTGTCCTGCCGGAATGTATGTGAGGGATTATTTTT
>JAQVUQ010000330.1 GCA_028699365.1 bacterium
ACATTGTTCTAATGCATCTATTGTAACAACGTATTACAGCACTTACGTAACTATGATAACAGGCATCGGAGCGTTTTTCCTGTTCTAATCTGTCATATATGGGGCATTATTGCGCATTCCGATAAATTCGACACCACCCAGTCCGAGGAATATTCGACCACTTATCGCAGTGGACTCTGAGGACTTTAGGGTCACTCATCATAGAAGGGCTTTGGGGTCAGAAGGGCTTTGGGGTCAGGAGTTTACTTTTAACATTGATACTCTACCCAGGGATAATTTCTCATTCCGCAAGCATAGCATTGCTGCTAACCGAGAATGACCGGACAATGCTCAGAGAGCAAGTCCGGATAGGAGCTTTGGGGTCGGGAGTTTACTTTTAACATCGATGCTCTACCCAAGTAAGAATGGGGACAGTCACCTATTTTTGTAACCTACAAGGTGTGCGCTCAATATTCTTTTCAGGCGGCATAGATCACCCTGCCGCCCTCCAGAGCGGGTTTAATAACCATCCCCGGGTTATCTTTATAAAGCTCGATATCCTCTTCCGTTATTACAACTATATCGACCGGCAGGTCTACTCCAAAAAGTTTCCGTAACTACTCAGCCTGCTGAGTAGAAGATATTCCTCAAAAACCTTCCGAGTGATAAATTTTACGCTAATCGGGGTATAGTAAAGCAAATGGATGCTCTATTATACCCTGTATATCCCGAGGCACCAATAACCGAAGCGTCCCACCAGGAACTCGTTGCGCTGGTGCTTCGTCTGCTGGAACGGCAGTCGGTATTGGAAGAGCAGGTTCTGCATCTACGTGCCGAGAATACCATGCTCCGGGCTCAGGTCAAGGAACTGACGGATCGGCTCAACAAAGACAGCCATAACAGCAGTAAGCCTCCTTCCAGCGACGGCCTTGCCAAAAAGCCTTCTCCCAAAAGCTTGCGACAAAGTGGAGTGAAAGCTTCCGGCGGTCAACCTGGGCATCCGGGCAAGACGCTTTGTATGTCCCAGACCCCCGACACAGTGATTGTTCATGCTCCCGTAACCTGCAGTGGCTGCGGCGCCAGTTTGGAAGAAGTGCCTGTCGGCGACTGTGAAAAACGACAAGTCTTCGATCTGCCGCCGCTTAAACTTCAGGTAACGGAGCATCAGTCTCAGCGTAAGGTCTGCCCGTGTTGCGGAATGCTCCATAAGGGTGATTTCCCTGCTTCTGTAAAAGAGTCGGTTCAATATGGCGCGCGTATCAAGGCTGCTGCGGTTTACCTTACCAACCGGCAGTTGCTACCCTGGGAACGCACTACACAACTGTTGAAGGATCTGTTCAACTGTTCTCTTTCGGAAGGCGTTATTCAATCCGCTCAGGAACAATGTGCACAGCTTCTTTCCCCGGTTATGGAGCAGGTTAAAACGGCTCTTCAGCAGGCAGACATTGTTCATTTCGATGAGACCGGCCTGCGTGTTGCCGGCAAACTGCACTGGCTGCATGTAGCCGCCACGGATGAACTGACCTACTATGCCACTCATACCAAGCGTGGCCGGCAAGCCTGTGATGAGATCGGCATCCTGCCCGTCTTCAAAGGCAGGGCTATCCATGACGGCTATAGTTCCTATCAGCAGCAGACTGCTTGCATGGACTATGCAACACCCATCACCTGCGCGAGTTGATCTTCCTGGCTGAAGAATGCGGTCAGATCTGGGCCCAAAGAATGAAAGCCTTGCTACTTGAGATCAAAAGGCAAGTCGATCACTTTAAAGAAAAGCTTTGGGGGTCAGAAAGCTTTGGGGGTCAGGAGTTTACAGAAAGCTTTGGGGGTCAGGAGTTTACATTTAACATCCAAAATAAATCCGGCGATCAGGGCTTTGGCTCATTATCCCAACAATAATAGATGCAACGCCTGTTTTCATTGCAGTTAGTCAATATAGCCAATATCAGTCCCATTCGTGCCCTGTTAAGTTCTTCGGTCCGAGGGTCCACGTGCAGACTAAAGCGTGTGCTGGAACCAGTGATTACTTCACCAATCTTCAGCCGGTGATACTAAACGGACAACGCCATCTTGCCCAACGATTAACCAATAAAGATTCAATTTCTCCCGCACCCATGCACTTACTTGACGACATTGCCTTAAGAAACCATCAACGTCTGGAACTGCTATGGCATGTTTTACTGACGTATCACTCATTCGTTGGACAAGCTGACCAAGACCCGTACGAAAATCCAATCCAATAGCTGAAGTAGCACCCTTGGCTTCAATAAGCCAGCGTTCTCCTGTCAAAGGATGAAAGCATATTAGGTCGGCATGAGTATCTGCGTCAATGGTAAAACCGAGTCTCATAAAATGTGCTTCAATGCTTAATTGAACAAACCCTTCATAGGGGAAGTCAGTTCCAAGCTTAAAAATTCTCCGTGCATACATTTGAAGCCTTCTTTCATAGCGTTCATCCATATTCGATTGTATCAGATTAAATCTCTGAAGCTATCCACCAGCAACGCAAACCTGTGATCATCAGCCCATCGTTGTTTCAGCTCATCCGCCTCCCTGATTGAAATGTCCCCCCGTCTGATTGCCGATACCATAAGGTCAAGTGTAGTAACGATAAGCTGATTCGGATTTGCCCTCTTTGCAGAGCCTTTGGGGTCAGGAGTTTACATTTAACATAGAGCATAGTATAACCACCTGTACTGGACGGTAGGGAGGCTTACTTAAGATTACTTTGCTAACTGTCCACTTACCCAAACTATCACTATCTCAGCAACCTGCAAAGCTTCTTCAAATTCTTCTTCGGTTACAGCTTCAAACGGTCCTGGGTATCTTACCTCAACAGCATAATCGGTCAGATAGGTAGCAGCACATACGCCTTCCGGCAATATAACGCCGTTGTCTTCAAGTATCTTTAACAAGTCAGCAATATTATGGGTATATTTAAAAGGGAGCTTGCGATCCAGGATCAGCGCTTTCAGCGATTTTTCTACAGCCTGCTGAACATCAAAGCAATAATCTTCCCAGAAGGCATCTGCCGGCTTGGGTTCTCTAACTCGAGCCAGGTTACCTTTTGCACGTGCAAGCCAATCTAACGGCGTAATCTCACCATTCTTTTCAGGCGGCATAGATCACCCTGCCGTCCTCCAGAGCAGGTTTAATAACCATCCCCGGGTTATCTTTATAAAGCACGATATCCTCTTCCGTTATTACAACTACATCGACCGGCAGGTCTACTCCAAAAAGTTTCCTATATATCATCTGAGCAGTATGCCTCCGATGTGTACCTGAAGGAACAACAACAAGGATATCCAGGTCACTATGGCCTTTCATCTCTCCACGAGCAGCCGAACCAAACAGGATTATCCGTATGGGATGTGTAGCCTGAACAATCCTGCTGACAATCTCACGCAAAGTTTTATCAATCAAGTGTTCATCCATATTTCGATTATATCAGATTATGGCAAAAAAATAACGCTTTAAGGCAGCTGCAGACTCAGAGCGGATATGAAAACGGGCATCTGTTTTGGATTAATTCGCTTCCCATTATCCTATTACTTTAGTCCTGGTAGTTTTGGGAATCAGATAACTTGACCGACCTTACAAAATCTGATACTAATTCCGGCTGTTCCCAGTAACCTGGAATGAGCATTTTCTGAAAATTCACGTATGATTCTGCAGCCTTAGACATCTTCATACAACTAATGGCATGCAGTCCAGTATAAATGGCATTTCTAATGATCGGGTTCAATTCCTTCATCTGTTCATCGGATAAATGCTCACAATGAAAATCCTCCATC
>JAQVUQ010000331.1 GCA_028699365.1 bacterium
AGCATGGTGAGAATAGAGCGCATCTTGTTGGCGATCAGCCCTTCAAGAGCAACAGAAATGCTTTCCCAAAGATTCATTCTTCTTCCTCCGGCGGCAATTTTTCCAGTTCCGTGCGCGCATCCAAAGACGCGTCCACCGGCTGATCGGAGATTATGTGCCCGTCCTTAAATCGCACTATGCGTCCGGCATGTCTGGCTATATCGTCTTCATGGGTGACGATGATAACCGTCTTTCCCTCTGCGTGCAGGCTTTGAAATATGGCCATGATCTCCTCGCTGGTGCGCGTATCCAGATTGCCCGTGGGCTCATCACCCAGGATAACGGGCGGATCGTTGACCAGCGCCCGGGCAATAGCCACCCGCTGCTGCTGCCCGCCCGACAGTTCGTTCGGTTTATGGTTGATGCGACCGGTCAGACCCACCCGCTCCAAAGCGGCTAAGGCCATTGCCTGCGCATCGGAAACCTCCGGGTTATAGAGCAGCGGCAGCATTACCTGGCGCACTGCCGGACGGCGGGGGATCAGATTGAAAGTCTGAAAGACGAAACCTATCTTCCTGTTGCGCACCATGGCCAGTTCATCGCCGTCCATTCCGGCCGTTTCCTGGCCGTCAAGCAGGTATGAGCCCTCCGTCGGCTTGTCCAGACACCCTATAATGTTCATGAAGGTGGACTTGCCTGAACCGGACGGTCCCATGATAGCCACAAATTCACCCGTGGCAATCTCCAGGGAAACCCCCTTGAGTGCACGAACGGTAACATCCCCCATATGATAGATCTTCTGCAAGTTACTGACGCTTATCATATCTCGGGCACCTTCTTTAAGCAGCTTTTTAGGCTATAGCTTTTTAGCTTATTAGTAGTTTACGCTCAGGCACAACTCTTGAGCGTTTTTTTCAGAATTCTAACTCCTGACTTCTTCAAGTTAAAACATTCTTGGGGGGCCGCCGCGCATACGCCGTGACGAGCCTCCTGACGACTGATTGTTGCCGGTAACACCGGCTGCGGGAGATCCGGTGTCTCCGCCGTTCATTCCGTTTGCTCCCGTCACTACCGGATCGCCCTCCTGCAGGCCGCTGATGATTTCGGTATTCTTATCATCCGAGATACCGGTCTGCACCCGGCTTACCACCGGTTTACCCTGCCGCATAACCGTCACCGTCGTCCCGCCGGCACTCTCCTTGACAGCCTTGTTCGGCACGACAAGAACAGCCTCTTTGCGCTCGACGATAAAATCGCAGGCGGCATTCATGCCGGGCTTCAGCCGGGCATCCTGTCCGGCCACCTCAACCGTAACCGGTATGGTAGTAACGTTTGAGTCCTCTACGGCCTGTGGCGCGATTTTGGTCACCCTTCCCCGGAAACGCTCGTCGGGATAGGCATCCACGGAGATCTGCACTAACTGGCCGGTGCGAATCTGACCGATATCGGCTTCGTCTACATTGACTTCCACCTGCATACGGGTAACATCCGCGATATCGACGATGGTAACGCCGGAGCCGGTGCCGGCGTTGGCGGACCGGCCGGCCATAACGATGGAACCTTCTTCCACGTATTTGCTGACCACTACGCCGGATCTGGGGGCATAAATCGAGGTATAACCCAATTGTGTCCGGGCGTTGTCCACCGACGCCCGGGCCCGCTGTAAATCCGCCTTGGCCTGAACGATATCCTCCCGCTTCACACCCACCTGGTAAGTGCCGGCTTTCGCCGATTCCAGCGCAGCCGCGGCTTCCTGCACCCGGGCCTGAGCGGCCTTGAGATCCTGATCTGCCTCTCCCTTGACGGTGGTCCACTTGCTTTGAGCTGACCCCAGTTGCGCCCGGGTAGAGGCTGCCGTCTCTTCGGCACTGTCGACTTCGCTTCTGGCCACAAAACCCTGATCATACAGCGCTTTCTGCCGCTTAAGGTTCTTCGCCGCCTGATCAGCAGCGGCCTTGGCCTGGTTATAGGACGACTGGGCGGAGGCTATCTTCTGCGGTATCAGGGCGTTTTTAGTCTGATTCAGCGTCGCCCGGGCCGATTCCAGCGAACTCTCCGCCTGCCTGATAGCCGTATCGGTCAGCTTAGGCTGAACATTGGCCTGGCTCACAGCCTGACGCACCTTGGCCGAAGCGCTGTCATACTCCGCCTGCGATTGCTGCAGGCTGGTCAGGGTATCGGAGGGATCGATGCGGGCGATCAGTTGTCCGGCCCGGACGACATCACCCTCGTCGACGGCCAATTGGATAACCTGGCCTCCCACATTGGACTTTACCTCTACGGTAGTCAGAGACTTCAGTACCCCGGTGGCCGAGACGCTGGAGACCACCGTCCCCCTGCTTACGGCCTCGATGCTGACCGCCGTCTTTTCCCCGCCGCCACGGTTGCGCCCAACCAGGGCGACGATAACGACAACTGCCAGCACGGCAACAAGGGTAATGACTATGACACGGTTTCTTTTAGTCGGCTTTTTCATACAGACCTCCCGGTTTGCCTATAGCATATTCCAGTTGGGCTACGGAAGTATAGTAATCGTAACGTGCCTGCACGGCATTGCTCTGGGCGGTAACCACTTCCACCTGCGCGTTGAGTAAATCCAGCGGTACAGCCAGCCCCTGCTTGTAGCGGCCTTCCTGGGCCTCGAAATTCTTCTGTGCCGCCTTCAGGCTGAGATCGCCGGCTGCCATTCGCTCTTTGGCGCTGGTCAGGTTCAGATAAGCCTGCCGCACCTCGGACTGAACGGACTTCTTCACCTTGGCTACGCGAAGCTCCGCGCTGGATCGGTTGGCAACCTCTTCGTTATATGCCGCCCTGTTGCTGCCGCCGTCAAAGAGATCGAAGGTGATGCCGCCGGTAATGCGCAAATCATCGTCACCATCGAAAGCTTTGTCGTAAGATCCGGAAACCACCGGCCGGGGCCGGAGGGAAACTTTGGCCGCATCAACCGCAGCAGCGGCGGACTTGACACCGGCTTCCACTTCCCGCAGATCAGGGCGCCCGGACAGGGCCGCGGTCACATAGTCCTCCACCGGACCGACGGCGGCAATTACCGGTTCGCCCGTCTCCTGAACGGAAAAGTCAGCGCCCGGAGAGAGCCCCATCGTGTTCTGCAGTTGAATAGCCGACGTCCTGATAGTGCTCTCCGCCTCCAGCAGATCCACCCGGGCGTTGGAAAGCTGGGCCTCGATGGGAAGGGCGTCCACCTGGGCGGCCGCACCCAACTGCACGCGGGTCCTGACCATAGCCAGTTGCCCTTCAAGATACTTTACCCTGGTACGCTGCACCTCCGCCAGGCGCTGGGCCTGAAGCAGGGAGAAGTAACCTTTGGTGACGTCATAGACAACCGTCTGTCGTGTCCGGTCCAGACCCGATAACTCCTGGGAAAGACCGGCTGCCGCCACGCGAGCATTGGCAGCCCTGAGGCCGCCGTCATAGAAGTCATGCGAGACAGATACGGAGAGCCCGTCCTTCTGTCCGGTATTGAGGCTGCCGGATTCCACCAGATCGGTCGTATACTGGGTGGTCAGCCGGGGATAGTAATCGCTCAAAACACGCTTTTGCTTCTCTTTGGCGGCAATGATCGTGTTTCCACCTATCAGAAGATCGTCCTGATTAAGCATGGCCGTCTCTATGCACTGCTGCAGAGAGAGCGCCTTGTCGGCACCGCTGTCCGCCTGCACGCCGACTGCCGACCATAAAAGGAGCAGCAGAACAGCACCAGCATGCAAATATCTTCGTTTCAACATCATACCTCTTCACCTTTCTGCGACATACTTTCCGTACCCGATATGTAC
>JAQVUQ010000015.1 GCA_028699365.1 bacterium
CTTCGTCACGGCGACAAGGACAGGCTGGAGAACGAAGACATCTCCTTTCACCGAAACGTCCGCCGGGGGTTCCTGCGGTTGGCGGCGGAGGATGCCGGCAGATACCGGGTAATCGATGCCTCTCGTCCGGTTGAGGATGTTTTTACATCGCTTTTCACGGCGGTAATGGATTATCTAAGGCACAGCGGGTGGCAGGCATGACGTTCTCAGGTATAATAGGGCATGTATCCGCCAAGGAAGCGCTTCGTGGTGCCGTCAGGCGTGACCGTGTCAGCAACGCTTACATATTCTGCGGCCCGGCAGGCATCGGCAGGACCTCTCTGGCCCTGGCATATGCCGCATACTTGAACTGCAGCGGGCGGAAGGCAGACGATGGCGACGCCTGCGGGTTATGTTCCTCCTGCTTGAAGATCGCTTCTAACGGACATCCTGATGTGCATGTGTTGAAGCCGGAGCGTGCGGTTATCCGCATAGACGATGTCAGGGAGATGATCAAGGAGTGCATCTATCCGCCGTTTGAGGGCAAATGGAAGGTATGCGTGATAGACGATGCTGATTGTCTCGGCGAGGGAGCGGCCAACGCTCTGTTGAAAACGCTGGAGGAGGCTCCCGGCAGAGCGGTATTCATTCTTGTTGCCAGGAGCGGTGCAAGTCTCTTACCGACCATTGTTTCCCGCTGTCAGATATTGGAACTGGCTCAGCCGTCCGGAGACGAGCTTTCTGCCGGCCTGCGAGGTCTTACACAGGCAAGCGACGATGAGATCGAAGCAGCCTGTCATCTGTCGGGCGGGTTGACGGCGAAGGCTGTAAAGATCCTGAGCGGAGAGGAGTCTCCTGCCGGGGAGGAACTATTGGAAGAGGTAATGGGCCACATTCTCTCAGGGAATCCGCTGCGGGCTCTGCGCGCGGCTGAGTGTATGCAGATAACGGCCACCGGATACGGTGACAAGACGGAAGGAGTAATCGTAGTTCTGGACGAAGTCTGTCGCAGAACGGTGCGGAATGCAGTCGAGGGCGAGGGTGGCCCGGCGGCATCCGCTACGGTACTGCTGGCTGAGGAGGCCAAGGCCGCTCTTCGACTCAACGCCAATCCGCAGTTGACCTTGGAGAGTTTTATTATACAATTGATGTAGACTAGGGGGAAGGAAACAAATGCACACAGTAGTGGGTGTCAGCTTCAAGGAAGCCGGCAAGATATATTATTTTGATCCGCAGGAACTGGAACTGCATGAGGGAGATACCGTAATCGTAGAGACCGCTTCCGGTCTGGAAAGCGGGCATGTAGTCACCGGCGTCAAGCATGTCTCTCCCGAAGAGGTTACCACACCGCTCAAGAGGGTGGTGCGTCGTGCCGACGAGCGGGACATAAAGCATCTGGAAGAGAACAGGCAGAAAGAGCGGCAGGCTTTGGATATTTGCCAGGCTAAAGTCGAAGAACTGGGACTGGCTATGAAACTGGTGGAAGCAGAGTATACATTCGACCGCAGCCGGGTGGTCTTCTACTTTACCGCAGACGGCCGGGTCGATTTTCGAGAGCTTGTACGTCGTCTGGCATCGACCTTGAAAACGAGAATCGAGATGCACCAGATAGGCGTGCGCGATGAAGCCAAGATGATAGGCGGGCTGGGCATGTGCGGGCGCTCTCTCTGTTGCGCCACCTTTCTGGAGGGCTTCCAGCCGGTCTCGATCAAAATGGCCAAGGAGCAGAACCTTCCGTTGAATCCTACCAAGATATCCGGTATGTGCGGGCGCCTGATGTGCTGCCTGAATTACGAAAACGACTATTATAAAGAGGTCAAGTCGCGCCTGCCCAAAGTCGGCACTCAGGTCGAAACGGAGCACGGCGCGGGAACCATCGTAGAAGTCAACGTTCCTAAGGAGAGCGTAGTTGTCAGGCTTTTTGAGGCAGGACATGTTGAGGTGCCTGCCGACAGTGTCAAATGCGGCCAATGCAACGGGCAGTGTAAAAAAGGTAAACCTGTCAAAAACTGAAGACGGTTCGATTTTCAGTCAGGGAGGATATTGCCTTCTCATGTGAATATGCCGGGGCCGGGCGAAGAATACCGCCCGGCCCCTCTGCTGTCTTCATCAGCTTCTGCGGCTCAGGTTCTTGCCATGCGTGATTCTTCACGCAGCGCCGGCGATATAACGGCTATGTATATGGCTGACAGCCCTACAAGCACGTAGATTATTCTGGACAAAGCCGTCATGTCGCCGAAAATGGCGGCTACCAGATTGAACCCGAATGCCCCGATAAGACCCCAGTTCAGACCACCGATGATAAGCAGCACCAGAGCCGTCCAATCGAGAGTGCTCAACCCTCTCATGATATCCACCTCCTTGATAGTTTTTACCGGCGATGGTCTGCCTTGCGGGCGAGACATCGTCGCTATCTGTCAATCCAGTGCCATCATATATATACCCATTTATTGCAGTAGATTACAAATATTGGAAACTCATATAAAAAATCTGTCGGATATTTACTGTTGTTATATTGTACAGCTCGCCTGCAGTAACCAAACAAAAAGCGGCCATCTTTCGAAAGCCGCTTGAATACTGGTGTTTTTCTGGTGCCGAAGCGGGGACTCGAACCCCGACGAGCGCATGCTCACTAGACCCTGAACCTAGCGCGTCTACCAATTCCGCCACTTCGGCACGCTCGGCACTCCCGGATCGGCTCGTCTCAGGGATACGAGCTTCAACTCCTGCAGAAGCCTGATTGCAAAAGATATGATATCAAAAAACAGATAAGATGTAAACCTGCAAATGCTTGATTATTACCTTCGGCCTGGGTTAAGATGGTTAACATGATACTTATTATTAATCCCAATATAAATATCGACAGAACCTATACCATTCCCGGGTTCAGAGCGGGTGCGGTCTTCCGCCCCGAAACCGTGCAATCTTATGCCAACGGCAAAGGTGTGAATGTGGCCAGAATTATGCTGTTGCTGGGTGCGGACCCGCTGGTCGTCGGGTTCACCGGTGGAAGCAACGGTCGCTTTATAAGGGAATCATTGATTGCCCAGGGCATACCGGCCGAACTGACGGAGGTGGAGGGCGAATCACGCATCAACAGTGTTATCGTTGATGCCCGGAGCGCAAAGGACACCGTCATCAACGAGCCTGGCCCGGAGTTGGCGGAGGACAGCGCCGATCTGCTTCTGCAGAGTATAGAAGAAAGGATCGCGGCAGCCGATCTCGTTATCGCCGCAGGCAGTCTGCCTCGCGGTTTGAGTCCGCGTCTCTACGTTGAGAGCATACGCATGGCCCAAAAGCATAACAAGCGCTTCATACTGGATGCCTCCGGCGAAAACCTGAGGCTCGGGCTGGAAGCCGGCCCATATATGGTCAAGCCTAACGAGGATGAACTGACAGGTCTGCTGGGAGCTTTGTCTCACGATCCGGCCGGGATGGCCGAAGCTGTCAGAAGCAGAATCACCGGTAGTACCAGGGCTTTTCTGGTAACACTCGGAGAGCGTGGCGCCCTTCTGATAACGGAACAAGAGACGGTTTTCTACCGCCAGCCGGATCTGCCGTCCTGCTCATGCACCGGTTGCGGTGATGCCTGCCTCGGGGGTGTGGGAACTTTGCTGTCAATAGGTGAAGATCTTCGGACCGCCTGTCGCCTGGGGATAGCCGCTGCCGCCGCCAATACTCTGATGCCCGGGCCGGGACTTTGTCGTCTGTCCGATATACGGCATATAGAAGGGATGATAACGGAGGAGATAGTATCTTGAACGACGGCATATACAGGGATCTGGCCGATATATACGATCATCTCATGGGTGATGTACCATATGCCCGGTGGATCGAGTATGTTGAGAAAACCTTCAGGCGTTTCAAAGTAAATCCGTCTCTGATTCTGGATCTGGCCTGCGGCACCGGCACGGTGTCACTGACACTGGCCGGGAGAGGCTACAGGGTCATCGGTGTAGACCGTGCTCGGAAGATGATAGAGAGGGCTGAGGCTAAACGGAAAGCCGATGCCAATCCGTGTTTTATCTGCCAGGATCTTTGCAGTATGAATCTGGAGGGGGTTAGTGCCGATGCTGCCGTCTGCCTGTTCGATTCACTGAATTACATCACCGATTACGACGATTTGTGCCGGGCCTTTGTGTGTGCAGCCGGACACCTGAAACCGGGAGCTCTGTTTGTTATCGATGTCAACACCGAACTGGCCCTGGCTGAAGAACTCTTTACCCAGGACAATCTATCGGAGAAAAACGCTAATCTGTACTATGTATGGAAAAGCAGATATGATGCTGAAAAACGATTGTGTCGTGTCAAGATGCTCTTTCTTACACGACAGCCGGATGGTAATTACCGGACGCTGGAGGAGGAGCATTGGCAGCGGGCCTATCGGCCGGAAGAACTGATCGCGGGATTGGAGAGCGCCGGCTTTCTGGTTGAGGGGCTTTTCGATGAAGCTACTTTCAGGCATGCGGGAGACGGCACTGAGCGCATGTACGTAATTGCCAGACGGATTTGAACGGATCGGAAATCCGTTATATATGCTATTATAGTGATATGAGATTCAGGAGGTAAAATATGGCTGTTGAAACTAGTTTGACCGTAATAGCCGTTTGCATGATCGTTTTGGTGGCGGCTCTATTGGCGGTAGCCGTAGCGGCACTGATTCTGGTCGTGAAACTGATCGGAGTTATCAGCAAGGTGGGCAATGCGGTGCAGGAAATCAGGCAGCAGGTCCAGCCGCTGATTTCTCAGGCAGAGACGACAGGCAGGGAAGTGAGCGAAACGGTTCTGTCCGTTACCAGGAAGGTCATGAGGGTGGTCGGCAGTATCGCCCAGGCGGTGGAGTATCTCACGGAAAACCCGTTTAAAACCGTTGCGCAGATCATTGCCAGGTTTCGCAGACAGAATACCCCCAACGGGAGCTCGGATCGCAGTGAACGGAGAGGATAGGGAACTGCTGGAGCGGTTTCACCGGGATGCCGAAGACTTCAGACGTTATATGGCGCAGAGCGGTATACGGCAGTATATGGAGTTATTGCGCCATCCCGGCAGATTGTTTCTGGTGAATCTGCTGAGCGGGATCGCAACAGGCTTAGGCATACTTATCGGCGGTACCGTCCTCGTCGCTCTTATCATCTGGATACTGTCGCAGTTTGTGACTCTGCCACTGATAGGCGATTTTATTGCAGTGATAGTCAGAGAGGTGCAGCGTCGTGTCGGATCGCCGTAGCGGGCTGCGTCGCAGGATTCATTACCTGGCCATGGCTTACCGTCAGCGCATGGAAATAAACGCCGGCCGGCCGGTAGGAGCTGTGCTGGCCGGTAGTTTTATAGCAGGACTGGGGCGCGGTCTTGGATTGGTGCTCGGCGCCACCCTGGCGGCAGTGCTCTTGGCTTATATCCTCGGCCATCTGACTAACTAGGATATATGATCCTGTCTATCAGGCGATACTGCAGTGCCGCCTCGGGAGTCAAATAGTAGTCCTTCATGGTGTCTATGCTGACTTCCTCAATGTTCTTCCCCGTATGGCCTGAAACAATGCTGTTCAATTGATGCTTCAGCCTGACGATCTCCAGCGCCGATGTCTCTATCTCGCTGGCTGTGCCGAAGGCTTTGCCTGAAGGCTGATGGATCAGCATACGTGAATTAGGCAACGCAAAACGCTTTCCGGGGGCGCCGCCTGTTAGAATTATAGCTCCCATGGAGCATGCCTGCCCCACGCAGACGGTGATGACATCCGGCTTGACCGTTTGCATGATATCGTATACAGCCAGTCCGGCCGTAACCAGCCCGCCGGGGGAATTAATATACAGAGTTATGTCCTCCGTCGGGTTTTCGCATTCCAGTTGAAGCAGCTTTTCGACGATCTCATAACTGCTGGAATCGTTGATTTCTCCCCTGAGAAGGACAATTCGTCTGCTGAGCAGATCTGAAGCTTTACCATCGCGCAAATTCGTTACTCCCTTTCGTCTGTAAAAGTTCAACGTTAAAAGTTATACACATTATAACAATGTGTCTTCACGGCGTCAATTGAATGTATATGTTTAGCTTCAAATTCGCCGGGGTATATTTAGGCACAGAGAGCTGAGTTGAACTACGGCGAAACGGAGAACCATTGATGCCGAGAATAGGGATCGTCACGGCATATCCCGAGGCGGATTGGCACAGCAGGCAACTTATAGAAGCCGCATCGGGACGGGTGGAGGCGGTAGTGGTAGATCCCGGTGATCTGTCTGTTGATATCAACGATTACGGCATATCTATCAGAACAGGTGGAAACGGCCTTAACGGATTGGACGGACTGATCCTGATGCGGGCCGTAAACGAGGACGGCAATCCCGATCACCAGATCGAGATTTACAGGGCACTGGGCCACCTGGGCCTGCAGATGATCAATGATATTCAATCCGCCGTGATGGCACAGGATAAATTCCGGTCCAGTTTTGCCTTCCGACAGGCAGGTCTGCCTACTCCCAGAGTAACTACGGCTCAGAATTTCAGAGATGCCGCCCGGGCGTTGCGAGAGATGGGAAGAGCGGTTATAAAGCCGATATACGGATCTCTCGGAGAGGGTATAATCCGTGTTGCTGCCGACGATGAGGGAACAGCCGTTCTGGAGGAGTATCTGCGTCGTGACGGGGTCGTATATCTGCAGAAATATATTGACAAGCCGGGCCGGGATATAAGAGCCTTTGTCATAGGCGGAAGAGTAGTGGCCGCCGTGTACAGGGTGATCGGGGAGGGAGAATGGGTGACAAACATCCATTGCGGAGCCCAGGCTGTTCCTTGCGACCTGTCCCCGGAAATCGAAGAACTCAGCATCAGGGCTGCCGGTGCGCTCGGTCTTGATTATACCGGGGTCGATATTATCGAGACGGACCAGGGGCCTGTCGTCATCGAGGTTAACGGCTCACCGCACTGGCAGGGGGTATACCGGGCTACCGGAAAGGATATAGCCGGGCTGATAGTGGATCATCTGCTGCAAAAGATAAAATTCTATGAAGAAACGGGCCATAAAGGCGGCCGGAAGGTTAAAAAACTGATCGAAGAGGGTAAAAGAGCATTAGATGAAGGGAGGTGAAATTTATGGCAGAGAACAAAGGCAAGATGACAGTCAGCGAAGCCGGCCATAAAGGCGGAATAACTGTGCGCAACAAATACGGCCACCCCTTCTACGAAGAGATAGGTCACAAAGGCGGCCAGAAGGTCAAGAAACTGATCGAGGAAGGCAAGAGGGCTGGTGGATGAGCCCGGATTTAAGATTGTGCAATCCGCTTGAATAGCTATGGACGTAGAGAGGGGGTGAGATTTATGGCGGAGGAGAATAAAGGCAAAATGACGGTCAGCGAGGCCGGACAAAAGGGCGGGCGCACCACCAAGCAGCGCTACGGCCACGGTTTTTATGAGGAGATAGGCAAGAAGGGCGGCATGACCGTGCGCGATAAATATGGCCATCCTTTCTACGAAGAGATCGGCGGCAAGGGTGGAGAAGCTGTACGCGACAAATACGGCACACCTTTCTATGAGGAGATAGGCCACAAGGGTGGACAGAAGGTCAAGCAACTGATCGAAGAAGGTAAAAAGGCTATGCAGAAATAGGGACAACCCTGTGTGGTTGCCCGGATTGAGTGGCAATCCCCCGTGATTGTCCCTGCTTGGCAGCGAGCATTCCGTATTGAGAGGGGGTGAGAGGATGGCGGAGACTAAAGGCAAGATGACGGTCAGCGAGGCCGGACAGAAGGGCGGGCGCACCACCAAGGAGCGCTACGGCCACGAGTTCTACGAGGAGATCGGTCAGAAGGGCGGAGAGATAGGTGGGGAAACCACCAAGGAGCGCTATGGCCATCCCTTCTACGAGGAGATAGGCCATAAGGGCGGCCAGAAGGTGAAGAAACTGATCGAAGAAGGCAAGAGGGCCGGGTTATAGACGTCCGGTCGATGTCTACGGAAAAGCATACGGAGCAGTGGTTGTCCGCGCCCCTTCCGCAATTGATAACGATTGACGGGAGGTGAACAAATGCCTGAGGAGAAAAAAGGCAAGATGACGGTCGGCGAAGCCGGTCACAAGGGTGGAGAAACCACCAGCAAGAAATACGGTAAACCCTTCTATGAAGAGATCGGCGAGATGGGTGGAGAGACCACCAAGGAGCGTTATGGTCACGAGTTTTATGAAGAGATAGGCCATAAAGGCGGCGAGAAAGGTGGAGAGACCACCAAAGAGCGATACGGTCACGAGTTCTACGAGGAGATCGGAGAGAAGGGCGGAGAAGCCACCAGTCAGAAATACGGCAAGCCCTTCTATGAAGAGATAGGTCACAAAGGCGGCCAGAAGGTCAAGAAGCTGATCGAAGAAGGCAAGAAAGCCGAAGGCTGATCAATGGGTAAGGGCAATCCTGTGTGATTGCCCATAGGCCGCGTGACTTTAAATAAACGACAGGGAGGTGTAAATATGGCAGAAAAAGGCAAGATGACGGTCAGCGAGGCCGGACAGAAAGGTGGACGTACCACCAAGGAACGTTACGGCCACGAGTTCTACGAAGAAATCGGAGAGAAGGGTGGAACCACCGTGCGCGAGAAATACGGCACGCCCTTCTACGAGGAGATCGGCCACAAAGGCGGCCAGAAGGTCAAGAAATTGATCGAAGAAGGCAAGAAGGCCATGAAATGAAGTGAATGGGTGGCGAGCGACGTTTAAAGAAAAATAGGGACAGCCCCCTGTTTAGAGAGGATAGGGGGTGTCCCTATTTTTAAAGCTCGAGAGGAGAGCCTATGCTGTCCGATATGTTAAGGATGGGACGCTCCATCTTTATGTGCAGTTTGCCGCCGTTCGTATACGGTGCCGCCAGGCTGTACGGTCCTCCCGTATTCATCTACCACAGGGTCGATCCCCGGCTGTTTGAAGAGGACCTGAAATATCTTATCGCCAACGATTATGTCTTTCTGGATGATATGCATCTCAGGGCCGTTCTGCTGGGAGAAGAACCATTTACGGGAAGGGAAGCGGCTTTGACTTTCGATGACGGCTATGACGATCTGCTGGATACGGTTGAGCCGCTGCTGCGATCGTACGGCGCTGTTGCCACAGCCTTTATCGCCCCGGGCCTTATCGGGCATCCGGGCTACCTTGGCTGGGAGGATCTGCGCCGCTTGTCACTGTCCGGTACGGTCGGCATAGGGACGCATTCATACCGGCATGCAAAGGTATTCGTCTCCGGCATACTGGAGCAGTTCCATGTGCCTGCCGATATCAGAGAAGAGACCGTGGTGCTCTGCAACGGACTCGATACGCTTCTGTCTCTTGACGGCCGGTACGGCAGGCCGTTGTACCACGCTGCCTCCAGGTTGGGCGATAGTCCCAGATATCTGGAAGATGAAAGGCTGACCGCCCTGTGCGTGGAGTGCGCTGCTGCCACAGGTGCTCAACCGGGCAGCGAGGCATGGATGCAGGAGCTTTACTCGCTATGCCGTTCTTATAAAAAGAGTTACGGAGACGGCGGCAGGCTGGAAACTCCCCGGGAGCAGGAAGAAGCCGTAGCCGCCGAGTTGGTACGAGCAAGATCCGTTCTGGAAGAGAAGCTGGATCGTCGCGTAGCTTCGCTCTGTCTTCCCTGGAACGAGGGTGGAGATCTGGTGCGCCGTCTCTGCCCGTCGGCCGGATACAAGGCCTGCTTTGCCGGCTATATGCACGGCAACAGGTCCAACTCACCCGGAACCGATCCTTACTCGATATGCCGTCTCAGCGGCGATTTTGTCAGAACGTTGCCGGGCAGAGGACGTGTCGGTCTTGTATCCATCCTGGCCGGTAAGGCCGGGAGGCGGGTATTAAGCAGTTAAGGTGTTCAGCCGTTCAGCTATTTAGCTGTTTAGTAGAACACGAAAATCGTAAGGCAGAATAACCGGCTTGAATACTACTAAAAGGCTAGATAGCTAACAAGCTAAAAGGCTAACGGAGGGGCACATAGTGCACCGTAGTATAGTAGAATACATGCATCGTTATCAGGAAATAGCGGGTGTTCTGGCCCGCTACGGGTTTTATCGTCTGGCCCTGTCTCTGGGGCTGGGGCACTATATCCGATGGCGTCCCAGGCTTGTTCGTGAGGCGGAACTGCCTCGTGCTGTCGCTCTGCGTCTTATTCTTGAGGAACTGGGGCCGACCTTCGTGAAGATGGGGCAGTTGCTGAGCACCAGGTCTGATCTCCTTCCCCAGGACTACATCGATGAACTATCCAAACTGCAGGAGAGCGTTTATCCCGAACCGCTGGAAATGGTGCTGCAAACCGTTGAGGAAGAGTTTGGTCGCACGCCTTTCAGGTGGATATCGGAAGAGCCTCTGGCTGCGGCCTCTCTGGGGCAGGTGCATGACGTGCTTCTACCGGATGGCCGGGAAGCGGTAGTCAAAGTCCAACGCCGGGATATAAGGGACAGAATAGCGCTGGATACGGATATCATGCTGAATCTGGCCGGAATTGCCGAGCGCCGCTGGGAACGGGCCAGGATTTATAATTTCAAAGGGCTGATTAAGGAGTTTACGGACAAACTGAAAGAAGAGCTTGATTACTGCAATGAGGGCAAGAACATAGATCGCATCAGAGAGAGCCTGAAGCATGATTGCAATATATACATACACGGAGTGGAATGGGAATTCACTACCCAAAGCGTGCTGACCGTTGAGTGCATCCGCGGAATCAGGATAACGGATACGGTTGCTTTGCATAATCAGGGACATAATCTGCAGACACTTGCCCGCAACCTGGTGTCATCCTTTATGGAACAGGTGTTCATTAACGGAATCTTTCACGGCGATCCCCATCCGGGAAATATAAAGGTCATGGATGACGGCAGGATCGCTCTGCTCGATTTCGGTCTGATCGGGAGCATCGATCCGTCCATGCAGCGCCGTTTGAGCAACCTGTTTATCGGATATGTGGAGGAAGATGTTTTGCGCTTCAGCGATTCGCTGATAGGCATGGGATACCGGTGCGGCGAACTGGACAGGGAAGCGTTTCAACACGATGTCGAACAGGTTCTGCGGGCATACTATAATATGCCTATCGATAAGGTGAGCTTTTCCGGGACCTTTCAGCAGGCCATGCGCCTTGCCGGCGATTATCGTTTGCTGATGCCCTCCAGTTATGCCATTCTCGTCAAGGTCTTTGTGCAATTGGAGGGTATCAGCAAGCGGCTGGATCCGGGGTTCAATCTGCTCGAAGTCGGCAGGCCGTTTGCCATGCGTATTCTCCGGCGCAGACTTATCGGCACCGGGCCGGATATCGGCATAGGTATCAGCAGCACTCTGGTGGATCTCAAGGAGTTCGTTTTTAATCTGCCGCATTATATGGACAGTATCTTCAGACAGGCGGCTGACGGCAGCTTCAATGTAAGGTTTGAGCACCATCATCTGGAGGGGTTTACGGACCAACTGAGCAAGATCGGGAACCGCCTTGCCTTCAGCTTTATCGTGGCGGCTTTACTCATGAGCACGGCCTTTCTGGCGGAGTCCGGATTGGGCCCTTTCATTTTCAATTATCCCTTGATTGCCGTGGTGGGATTCATTCTATCGGCATTTGCCGGTATATGGCTGCTGGTTTCGATAATCAGATCCGGTGAACTGAGGTGACGATATGGAACGCGATGCGTTGCTGGGATTGATCAGAAACAGACTGGCCAATTCTGTTGAAGTCGGGGCGTTGGATATAATCGTGGAGATCGTCGATGGTACCGTCAGACTGTCGGGAGAGGTCGACAGCCGGCAACAGAGGGAGGCTGCGGCCGGGGCGGTACACGAACTGGCCGGCGTCCATAGTGTAATAAACGATCTGGTGGTCAGGGAGATGAAAAGGCCGGACGGGCATCACCAGATGATAATATCCGCAGAAAGAGGCCGCAGATGATCAGAGTTGCCGCCGTGGGTGACTTGCACTTCAGAGAGAGTTACCGGGGTGGGGTAAGATCGGCTTTCAGAACCGTCAGCAGAGAGGCCGATCTGTTGCTGATTGCGGGAGATCTGACCGGTATAGGGCGTCCCGAAGAGGCAGCCGTTCTGCGCCGGGAATTGAGCATTGTCAGCATACCCACGGTGGTGGTACTGGGCAATCACGATTATCATTCAGATTGTGAAGAAGATATCAAGAGCATACTGAGGGACGGCGGCATAATCGTGCTGGATGGAGATTTTCATAAATTGGATATCCGGGGGACCAGTATCGGTCTGGCGGGAACAAAGGGCTTTTGCGGCGGCTTCGGCATACGTCAGATAACGCCGTTCGGAGAGATAGGAATCAAGGAGTTTCTGGGTCACGTTGAAGAGGAGACGGAGAAGCTGGACAGAGCGCTGGCCGGACTGAATACGGATATTAAGCTGGTCATACTGCATTACTCGCCTGTCATAGATACCCTGGCAGGCGAATCCCCTGAACTCTATCCTTTCCTGGGTTGTTCCATGCTGAGCATACCGGTTGATCGTCACGGGACGGATCTTGTCGTACATGGACATGCCCATCACGGCGTGGAGTTGGGGCAGACGGACGGAGGTGTGCCGGTGCGCAATGTAGCCATGCAGGTGCTGAGGCGTTACTATATCGTTTATGACCTTGTCGGGACGGGAGGATAGCGTCCGGTGCGGCGTATCCGTCGCGGCTTTGCCACCGCCCTGATACTGGTCTGCTCTGTCGTTCTGGGCACTGTGGCCGGCACTGTCACAGGCTTCTGGCAGCGTGTGCCGCTTCCCGGCGATCTGCAGGTTGATAACCTGCTGCAGACTACGCGTATCTACGATGTGCATGGTCGTGATCTTGCTTCCATTTACATCGAAAACCGTGAGATCGTGTCTTTGAACGATGTGCCTGAGCACGTCCGCAACGCCTTCGTAGCCATGGAGGACGCACGCTTCTATAAGCATCACGGCTTTGACGTCAAAGGTATTATAAGAGCTGCGTGGGCGAATCTGCGCCACGGCGGAATAGTCCAGGGAGGCAGTACCATAACCCAGCAGGTGGCACGTAATTTCTATCTGAACGATAAGAAGACGTACTCCCGCAAATTGCGGGAAATAGTCCTGGCCGTGAAGCTGGAGCGGCATTATACCAAGGATGAGATCCTGGAGGCTTACCTGAATCAGATCTATTTCGGTGCCGGAGCATACGGCATCGCCGTAGCCTCGCGCACTTATTTCGGCAAGAAGTCCTCGCAACTCGACACTGTTGAGGGAGCCATGCTGGCCGGCCTGGTGCGGGCGCCCTCCAGATATTCACCGTGGAGCGATCGCCGTCAATGTCTGCTGCGCCAGAAACTGGTTCTGCGACGTATGGCGCAACTGGGTTATATCAACAGCCGCCAGGCAGATGTGTATTCCCGTTCTCTGCCGCATCTGAGGGCGGGGAAAGAGACGCTGCACAGCAGGCGCGCGCCCTATTTCGTCGATTACGTTCTGCAGGAACTGCTCCGGCGCTATTCCTCAGAGCAGGTCTACGGCGGCGGCCTCGAAGTGCGGACTACACTGGAGCCGCATATACAGCGCAGTGCCGAGAGAAGCCTGCGTCAGGTGCTCTCCGGCTACGGGCAGGCGCTTCAGGGAGCGGTGGTGGTGGTAAGCCCTGATAACGGACGTATTCTGGCCATGGTGGGCGGACGAAGCTATGCCGAAACTCAGTTCAACAGAACATGGCAGGCTCATCGCCAGCCGGGATCAGCCTTCAAGGTGTTCACCTATACCGAGGCCATCGTCAATGGATATACGCCCTTGACCATGCTCAACGATATGCCGGTGACGTATAAGGTGGGCAACCGTGTATGGAGACCACGCAACTATTCCGGCACTTTCAGCGGACGGGTTACACTGCGCCGGGCGCTGGAGCAATCGATAAACGTGGCCTCCGTCGATCTCTTCAGCCGGCTCGGGGCGGGAGCCGTCATTGCACGGGCCAGGGAGATGGGCATTGAATCCAGGCTTAACCCCTATATTTCGCTGGCTCTGGGATCGTCCGAAGTTACGCCTCTGGAAATGGCGGCAGCCTATTCACCGCTCGATAACGGCGGCTTCAGGGTGCATCCCACAGCCATTGTCGGTGTCAGAGATCCGCATAGCGGAAAAACTTACGCTTTATCGTCCCCGCCTGAATCAGTTCTGGATCCGGGGGTTTGCTATATAATGACCGATATCATGCGTGGCGTCATAACCCGGGGCACAGGCAGACGTGCATCCATTGGGCGTCCTGCCGCAGGTAAGACCGGCACCAGCAGCGATTATCGTGATGCCTGGTTTATCGGCTACACTCCCGGACTGTTGGCGGCCGTCTGGATCGGATATGACGACAACCGTCCCATGGGCGGCCTGGCCGGCGGCAGTCTGCCGGCCGATATCTGGCGCAACACCATGAGTTCCGTTCTGCGGGGCAACCGTGTCAGACAGTTCAAGCGCCCGGATAATGTGACGTGGGCGACGATATGCCGGGACAGTGGCCTCAGAGCCCTGCCCGCCTGTCCCCGGAAGGCCGGGGAACTCATGCTGACTTATGCCGTTCCTTCCACTTTCTGTAATATACACGGCTCCGGCACGATTTCTCCGGAGAGAGCCGTGCCGAAGCCGGCCCCGGCACAAGGCGGAGGACCCGGGCAGGACAGCGGCGACAGTCCGTCCCATCCGGGGAATCCCGGGAAGAGTAAACCGGTCGATAAGACGCCGGGCCCGGCACCGGTAGCACCTGCACCCGGGATTGAACCTCCGCCTTCGCCGGACGGAACGCCGCCCGACAATCCGGATACGGGAAGCGTGTCCCTGTTCGTATGTGAACTGAGCGGCAAGCTGCCGACGTCTAAATGCCCGGTAATAACAAAGAAACGTTTTGCAGCAAGGTCGGCTCCGCGGGAAACGTGTGGATTGCATAGGTAGTTTACGCTTACATCTGTAATAACCTCTCTATCTGCTGCTGCCTGATAATTTGCACGCTGCGGGCCTGCGACTCGCTGTCCCGGCAGAGTATACCCAGAAGAGAAGCTGTGAATTCGGCACTCAGCACCTGCGGCATGATAACATAATCCGCGCCTGTATCGTATAGATCCAGGGCTTCGTCCACCTGATCCGCAGTGA
>JAQVUQ010000332.1 GCA_028699365.1 bacterium
GATAAGAAGTCCACGGTATTATCCGGCGGGTGTCGCTCCTTAACACGGCGCGCATCGACCACCTTCACAAAGACCTGCATGAGCAGGTGGATAAGATACAGTTGCACTATGGAGATTTGAGCGATTCCACCGGATTGCGACGCATACTGGAGAAGGTTGAGCCGGACGAAATCTACAATCTGGGTGCACAATCACATGTGAGAATATCGTTTGATCAGTCGGAGTATACGGCTGATGTTGCCGGACTGGGGGCGTTGCGCCTGTTGGAGGCTATCAGGGATTATCAGGAGCGCACTCTCAAGGATGCCGGACATGAACTGTTGCGGGTATAATAATCTGAAGAAAGAGGGGGGGGTGAAGCCCATGGGCAAAGTGTTGTCTGTCAGAGCGCCTATGCGTGTGGACCTGGCCGGAGCATGGACGGATGTGCCACCTTTCGCTTTTCGTGAGCGGGGCGCGGTACTCAATCTTTCCATAGACAGTTATGTTTTCGGAAAACGTCAGGAATACGACAAGTTGCTTAGCCGCTACGTCAGCGGTCCGTCCGGTAAGCATCGGATGAGTTCCAACGGTATCAACATCTCTTATTGGACCGATCTGCCCACCGGCACGGGATTGGGCTCCTCGGGAGCTCTTAACGTTGTCCTGGCCAAGCTGGTCAATCCTAAGCTGGACAAGGTGGAACTGGCGGAGAAGGCTATAGAATTGGCCCGTGTCTGGGGTGTTCAGGGCGGTAAGCAGGATGAATATGCCGCTGCCTTGGGCGGGGGTAACCTTCTCTTCTTCAGGGAAGATGAGACAGAGATAAATCCGGTCGATATCTCCTGGCTGGATCAGCATCTGGTGGTCTGTTATACCCAGAGCACTCGTGAGGGCGGCAAGATACATGAGAGGGTATGGTCCGGTATAGAGGACGGGCGCTTAATGGGTCTTATGCGGGAGCTGGCCCAGGTGCCGGAGACTATGTTGGAGAGAATCAAGGCGCATGATCTGGCCGGAACCGGTACTCTGATGAAAGCCAACTGGGAGATACAAAAGAGGCTTGATGAACACGTTACCAATGATGTGATTGAAGGCCTTTTCAAAATAGCATACGATAACGGTGCCTGCGGAGGCAAAGCCTGTGGAGCCGGTGGGGGCGGTTGCATTGTCTTTCTGACCGAGGACAGACATCGTCTGACAGACGCCCTGCACGGGCGCGCTCCGGTCATTGACTGCAAAACAGACAGAGACGGCGTTATCGAGATAAAGGACTGATCCTATCAGCCTCTCTTACAGCCAGCATGCGCTTTTGTGATCGCCCTCCTGCCGGCTTATCCGAAAGGATTTTGGCGGGGGAGGGCGAATTTTATTTCAGCGGGCGGCCTCGGTAACAGGTTGCTGCCCATTACCAATCAAAGGTTAAGGGGACCATGCTATGAACATACTGGTAACCGGCGGTGCCGGCTATATAGGTTCACACACTTGTGTTTCCTTGCTGGAGACAGGACATACGGTGGTTGTTGCGGATAATCTTTGCAACAGCAGGGCTGATACTCTGGACCGGGTGAAACAGATAACGGGTAAGGACGTGATCTTTAGCCGGATAGATGTGACGGATGAAGCAGCGGTGAATTCTCTCTTTGCCGATTACTCCTTTGATGGCGTCATTCACTTTGCCGGCCATAAAGCGGTTGGCGAATCCGTGGCCAAGCCCTTAAAGTATTACCGTAACAATATCATCAGCACCATTGTTCTGGCTGAAGCATGTCAGCGATACGGTGTAAAACGTTTTGTATTCAGCTCATCGGCCACGGTGTACGGAGACAATGAAGTTCCCTTTGTGGAATCCATGCCTTTGTTGCCTGCCACAAACCCTTACGGTGAAACAAAAGCCGTGTGTGAGCGCATCTTGATCGATGCCGCCAAAGCCAACCCGGATTGGTCGGTGGCCTTACTCAGATATTTTAATCCGGTTGGAGCGCATGAGAGCGGCCTGATCGGCGATGCGCCCGACGGTATTCCCAACAATCTCATGCCTTATATTACTCAGGTGGCTAAAGGTAAGCTGGATAAGCTCAGGATTTTTGGCGATGATTATCCTACAGTTGACGGCACAGGTGTCAGAGACTATATTCATGTCATGGACCTGGCAGAGGGACATGTAGCAGCGTTGGATAAATTGACTAGCGGAGTGCATGTATATAACCTTGGCACAGGTCAGGGGACCAGCGTTCTGCAGTTAGTTAAGGCGTTTGAAGATGCCAACGGTATGAAGTTGTCGTGTGCAATAGTTGCCAGAAGGCCTGGGGATATTGCGGAATGTTATGCCAATGCTTCCAAAGCCAAAAGGGAATTAGGTTGGGTGGCAAAACGAGACCTCCTGGAGATGTGCCGTGATGCCTGGCGCTTTGAGAAGAACTTTATGGGGTCATGTCTACACTCCTGACAAAAACCGCTCTATCGTCGCTCTATAACTTTTGATGAAGAACTTCTATTACGATGTACAGCGCATTATCTGTCGCTTGATCGTGGATGCGGCGTTATTGAAAGACTTGACGGAAGTAAGTGGAGACAATACAGAACGGAACGCCCGGATTCTGATCTGGATTTGGCCGTAAAAGGGCTGCCTCCGGAGAAGTTCTTTGAGGCTATGGGAATGATGGTTTTTGAACTTTCACGGAAAGTTGCCCTGCATCTTCTTGCTTTATGTGTAGCCGGATAGCTGGGTGCCTGAGACCATCTTAAGCCACTGCGGCCAGTCCTATCAACGCATCAATTGCCATCTCCCACGAAACATCGGCGGCGTAGCGGTACTTCTTCCGATACCGCTGCCAGAGGTCGGTCATGATGTCGCTGGCGGCGACTCTCTGGATAACGCGCTCAGGGTCAACCATCTGCTGAACAGTGTTGCGCATCTCTACTGTCTTTGTCAGAGCCACCTTGAACGTGCCCACATCGAATGTCTGCGTGGTGGTTAGGATATAGACATCGTAGAAATCCCTCATACGGGTGTTGGTGATGCCTCGCGTGATGATGGTTTCGAACTTCTCGGCCAGTACCGTTTCCATGTTGTAGGCCATGATGCTGATTGACCTGAATGGAACGTTGGGGGGCAGGTCTACATTCTGACAAAACGTGCTGCTTGACAAAGAAATAATTTGCCTTACAATATTAATTAGTAAGGTGGTGATGGAATTGTCTTACGTTAGAATGACATCCAAGCGTCAGGTCACTTTCCCCAAAGAGATTGTAGAGAAGATCAATGCCAAGACAGGCGATCTTCTTGAGATTAATTTCCGTGATGATCACATAGAGTTACGGCTTACAAAGAGGAATATCCTTGATCTAATGAGCAGTGTTAGGGTAAAGGGCCGTCAGGATTTCGATCAGGCAAAAGAGGTAGCGTTGGAAAAAATAGCGGAGGAAGCAGCAGGTGAAGGAAAGCATAATAGACACTAATGTACTTCTCAGATACCTGACCGCCGATATTCCGGAGCAAGCCGCTCGTTGCAGGAATCTTTTTTGCCGCGTTCTTGATGGGGAAGAAACCGTAGAAATTCCTCTTTTAGTGCTGGCGGAGACTGTCTGGACTCTGACAAAGTATTACAAGCAGCCTAAAGGCGATGTCGTCGAGAGCCTTGGCATTATCCTGAAAACTCAGGGTGTTAAAGTCCGTGACAAAAAAGTGATAATCGATGCTCTGGATCTCTACAAAAACAGCAATATAAGCTTTACAGACGCTTATCTGGCAACTTTTGCCAGAACCAACAACA
>JAQVUQ010000016.1 GCA_028699365.1 bacterium
GGCGTGGATGCTTATATCAACACTACGGTCAACGGCATGGGCGAGAGAGCCGGAAATGCGGATCTGGTCTCCGTTATCCTGGCACTCAAGCACGGCAACTATTGCAAGGATAAGTGCGAGCTTGATGCCGGGGTCACTCTGTCCAACGCCTGGAAGATCGCCAAATACGCTTCTTATGCTTTCGGGGTGTCCATCCCCATAAATCAGGTAGCTGTCGGAGCCAACGCCTTTGCTCATGAATCCGGCATTCATGCCGACGGCGCACTGAAGGACCGGCGCAATTACGAACTCTTCGATTTCGAGGAGTTGGGACGGGGAGAGCCGGAGATAATCGAGACCGGCCGGATGATTACCGTGGGCGAGTACGGCGGTATCAAGGGTTTCCGCAACGTCTACGAGAAACTGGAGATCGAGTTCCAGAACGACGAAGAGGCGGCTACTATCCTGGAGTTGACCCGCTACGCTAACGTCCATACTCAGAAGCCGCTGACCGATTCGGAACTGCGCTTCATAGCCAGGTATCCCGATGTTGCCAGGCAGTTGCTGACAGTTACCCCATAGAGAGGCGGCATTGGTGTAAGGTGTAACAAAGGCTGTGCCGTGTTCCTGCGGGAACACGGCACAGCCTTTCTGTTTTTCGCTTCCCGGATAACTGAGGGGCCTTAATCGAAGGCAGAATAAAGGATAAATAGCGGTTGTAATAGTATAATACTATATAAGTATATCAGAGGGAGGGGTAAGCGTGTTTGGACGAAAAATCGCTTCTTTTCTGTTTTTATATCTTCTGATCACATGTATAGCCGGTTGCGGCAAGCCGCCGGAACCGCCTACCGTTGAGAGACTGTTCGATGCCGTTAAGCATGCCAGCAGAGCGAGAGTCGGCAGATTGCTGCACGCTGATAAAGAGCTGGTCTACGGCAAGAACAGAGAGGGCGAGACCCCGCTGCACCTTGCAGCCGCGAACGGCGACAGGAAGATCGTTAACATGCTGATAAAAGCGGGAGCCAACGTCAATGCGCAGACCAAAGACGGCTGGACCCCTTTGCATATGGCTGCACAGGTAGGACAAGAGCGTATTTGCGAATTGCTCATAGATAAGGGTGCATACGTCAAAGCCGGTAACAGTTGCGGCGAGACTCCGCTTTACTGGGCATCCTGCCTGGGCAGAACAGAGACCGTAGCCCTTCTTCTGGCCAAAGGAGCCGAAGTAAACTGTAAGAGCAAGAGCGAAGAGACACCTCTTCATGCCGCATCCAGATTCGGCTATAAAGAAACTGTGGAACTGCTCCTGAGCAAAGGAGCCGATGTGAATGCCAGAAATATCATGAATGAAACGCCCTTGCGCGCGGCGGAGGATAAGAAGCTGAACGAGATAGCTGCTGTGCTCCGAAAGCATGGAGGGAAGGAATAACGAGGTTCAGGGTTCAGAGAACTTTGAACTTGGAACCTATTGCATTGTATGCTATTATATAAGCGATTTTATGAGGTTCGGATGTCAGGGAAGGCGGTGTGAATCCGCTGCAGCCCCCGCTACTGTTACCGGGAACGACGGCCGCAATCAAGCCACTCTGCTCTGCTGAGGAAGGCGCGGCTGGTAGGTTGATCCGGAAGCCAGGAGACCTGTCCGAGCTGAAGAAACACCACTTCGGGTGGAAGCGGGTGCTCTTTTTTGTTGCCCGCCAAGGGAGGTTTTTTCATGTGGGAGTATTTTAGCCAGGGAGGTCCGGTCATGTGGCCGTTGCTCCTGGCCTCAGTCCTGACCATTTCCCTGAGTTTTGATCGTTTCTACCATCTCTGGCGAGCCAGAGGCGACGGCAGAGGGTTGATGGACCGTGTCCGGACAGTCATGCAGTCCGGGGACAGCCAGGCGGCTGTTGATATTTGCCGCAAGGGTCACGGGCCGGCGGCAGCCATGCTCTGTGCCGGGCTGGAAGCTGTCCGGGGAGGAGATAAAGCCTTTGAACGGGCTGTGGCGGAGACGGGAAACCGGGAGCTGTTCCGGCTGGAGCGACACCTGGATACGCTCTCTTTTGTTGCCAACGCGGCGCCGCTGCTGGGATTGCTGGGAACGGTCATGGGACTTGTCCGCATATTCAACGTCTTTGCCCGCCAGGCCTCGCCCGACACCATGGCGCTGGCCGGAGGCATCGGCGAAGTCCTGACCGCCACCGCCACCGGTCTGATGATAGCCGTTGTAGCTACCGTAGCCCACCACTTTTTCAGTCGCCAGGTTGATGAGATAATGGCTGAGGCGGAAAATCTGACGTACGATCTGGCCGGAATGGCAGGGTTGAGAGATCATGCAGCGTAAATGGCATCGTAAACGAAGATCGCCGGGGATAAATATTACCGCGCTGGTGGATTGCATCATTCTGCTGCTGATCTTCTTTGTGGTCACATCCAATATCGCCAGAGAAGGTTCTTCGATGAAACTGCAGTTGCCTCATTCCCAGGCCCGGGAGGCGCGCCCCCATCAGGCAGTGAAGATAGTTCTGCCTGCCGACGGCTCCGTTCTGGTGGAGGGAGAGAGGGTGGCCGTCAAGGATACCGGCAAAAGGGCGGCGGCGATAGCCGGGGGAGACCGGTCCGTTCCCATCCTGATCTGCGCCGACAGAAGCGTGCCGGTGGAGAGAGCCATTGCCGTAATGGACGAGATCAGGCTGGCAGGTATGTCACAGGTAGCACTGGCCACCATAAACGGAGCGGATAAATGAAGGGCGAACGGCGCATAAATCCCTTTCTGACAGCCTCGCTGGCGCTGCATATACTGCTGCTTACCGGCCTGAGGGCATCTCATACAGAGACAGCGCGTCCATTACCAAGGGTTATAACTCTTCAACTGGATACGATGGATACCAGCCGGCCACAGCAGGCGCCGGAGCCTGTGGTGGAAACCGTGTCAATGCCCCTTTCCACTCCGGTTCATACACCGGCGGCTGCCGTCAAACGCAGCCCGGTATATCGGACTGTGCCTGTCCGGAAGGCCGCTCCCGGCCAGGCATCAGAACGAAACGGGAACGGTGGGAGCGATCGGCAGGGTAGAGCCGGAACGGGTATAGGGCACGGAACCGGTTCTGACAGTAATTCCGACGTCGGGAGCGGCATAGCCATACCTGCGACTGTCGGTCTTCAAACCCAGGGGATCGGGTTTCAGGCGCCAGTGGCCGGCGTCGGAGCAACGGGGCTGAGGTTGTCATCCGGGTCAGGCGTAGCGACCGGGGATACGCATGCGGACAGATCGGGCAGTCACGGGCAGGGAAGCAGTGCCGGTGACGATAACGGCGGCAAATACGGTCCCAGGGTGTTGCAATCGACCGAATTCAAGCTTCCTTCACTGACCAAAGCCTCGGTCAAAGCAAAGGTGGAACCTGTCTATCCCCCCGAGGCAAGGCGCCGGGGACTGGAAGGTGAGGTCAGGGTGCGTGTGAAAATTACCGACTCCGGCAGAGTAGAGGCTGCCGAGGTATTGCGCTCATCCGGGCATGCCTCGATGGACAAAGCTGCTTTGGAAGCTGCCCGGCGCATGTTCTTTAACCCGGCCCGGCGCGGTGGCGATACGGTACCCGATGTCGCCAATATTACCTTCAGGTTTAGTCTGAAAGATGAGAGATAACTATCCAGGCAGACTATTTAGCCGGCAGTCTGAAGGTGGATAGTCTGAAGACTGAAGGAGAAGGAGAACGAAAATGAAAAAAGGGATTGAAATATCGGGTAAAGCTTTCATAAATATCAATAGACTTCAGACTTCAGACTTCAGACTTCAGGCTTCGATAGCTTGCAAACGGGCAATTATCATGTTCTGCTTGTCTTTGCTTCTGGCGGGGTGTGGTGGATCGCCGGTTCCTGTTGCTCAGGGTAGGGTCTTTTCCGATGCCCTCGGCCGTCAGGTCCGTTTGCCTGATCATCCTGAGAGGATAGTCTCTCTGGCGCCCGGTATGACGGAGTTGCTCTATGCCCTTGGGCTTGAGAAGCGCATAGTGGGAAGAACGGATTACTGCAATTACCCGCCGCAGGCAGCCGGCATAGCCAGTGTGGGAGGCTATATCAATCCCAACCTGGAAAGACTTTGCGCCTTAAAGCCCGATCTTGTTCTGGCCATGCACGGCATATCCAAGACCGTGATCGGTCAGATGGAGAGATCCGGCCTGACGGTAGCAGCTCTCAATCCCACCGATCTGGAGGGACTTTACGGCATGATAGGCGATATCGGGCGCATTACCGGCAACAGGACGGAAGCGGAAACTCTCTGTGTCTCTCTGCGAAAGCGTCAGCAGGCCGTGTCTGCTGTGACTGCAGGCGCAGCACGCCCCTCAGTTTTTTACGTTATCTGGGATGAGCCGCTCTTTACCGCCGGCGGAGGCACCTTTATCGACGATATCATCGCTATTGCCGGTGGGCGAAACATAGCCTCCGGCGTCAATGGTCATCGCCAGTTCAGCCGGGAGCAACTGCTGGCTGAGGATCCGGACATCATTCTCTACTCCGACAAAACTAAGTTCAGGGAGAACCTGAAACGGGATAAAATATGGCGTTGTCTCAAGGCGGTGCGCAGCGGACACGTCTACCCTCTGGACGAGGATATAATGTCCAGGCCCGGTCCCAGGCTGTTCGACGGCCTGGAAAAGGTGGCCTCGCTTATCCATCCCAACCACAGCGGAAAGGCAAAGTAATGCGTTTTTCTTACAGAGCCTTTATCATTATCCTGTTGATAGCCCTGGTTGCAGTGGCGATTCTGGCGATATCGCTGGGAGCCGTCCGCATAGCACCCGGCGATATTCTACGTATCATCTTCGGTCAGGCAGGCGGCAGCGGCGATGCCGCCATAGTCTGGGGCCTGCGCCTGCCCCGTATCGTCCTGGCCCTGCTGGTGGGGGCTTCCCTGGGCGCGGCCGGCATGGTGCTGCAGGCCATCTTCCGCAACCCTCTGGCCGATCCGTATATCGTGGGCATATCCTCCGGGGCCGCCCTGGGAGCGGCGCTCATCCTGGTTCTGGGTCTGGCCGTGCCGGTTCTGGGACTGGATCCTCTGCCGATGGCTGCCTTTATCGGGGCGCTGGGTGCGGCCTGGACGGTATATATGCTCTCTTATAAAGACGGCAGGGTGTCGGTCTATACCCTGCTGCTGGCCGGAGTGGCCATCAGTGCCCTGATATCCGCTCTGACATCTTTCATCATGATCATGGGGCGGCGCGACCTGCAAGTGATCTTCTTCTGGATAATGGGCGGTTTCTATTCGGCCGACTGGAAGCAGGTTCTGCTGGTGGCGCCGTATTCAATCGTCGGCATAGCCCTGATCTGGTCCTATTGCCGCGATCTCAACGTTATGCTGATGGGCGATGAGGAGGCGCGGCATCTGGGCCTGGATGTGGAGAAGACAAAACGAATTCTGCTGGCCATAACCTCGCTGTTGACGGCGGCGGCGGTCTCTGTCAGCGGCATCATCGGCTTTGTGGGACTTATAGTTCCGCATGCCGCCCGGCTGCTGATAGGGCCGGATCACCGGCGCCTGCTCTGGGCCTCCATCCTGCTGGGAGCGCTGGTCATGGTCCTCTCCGATGCCGTGGCTCGCACCGTGCTGGCACCGTCGGAGATACCCGTCGGCCTGATAACCGCCCTGCTGGGAGCACCCTTCTTTATCTATCTCCTTTACCGGAGGGTAAGATGAATCTGCTGGAAGTAAAGGACATAATCTGCGGCTACGGAGACAACCCGGTGCTCAAGGGATTGTCGATTTCTACCGACAGGGGGGTGTTGACCGGAGTAATCGGCCCCAACGGCTCCGGCAAATCCACCCTGATCAAAGCCGTCTCCGGTTTGCTGACGCCCGGCAGCGGGGAGATACGCCTGGACGGTCGCCTGCTGTGTGATTACTCTCCCCGTGATCTGGCTCGGCGCCTGGCGGTGCTGGCCCAGGATATCCATATAGAGTTCGAATTTACCATCAGAGAGATAGTGGCCATGGGCCGTCACCCCTTTCTGGGCAGAGTGCAGCGCGAGGGCGTTTCCGACAGGGATATAGTAGAACAAGCCATGGCGGAGACCGATACTCTGCATCTGGCCGACCGCTCCGTCACCGCCATCAGCGGCGGGGAGAGGCAGAGAGTTCTGCTGGCCAGGGCGCTGGCGCAGCAGGCCGAACTGCTGCTGCTGGACGAACCTACCTCCCACCTGGATATTCGTCACCAGGTGGAAACAGCCGAGTTGCTGCGACGCCTGATGGCAGAGAGATCTATGGCCGTGCTGGGTGTCTTTCACGACCTCAACCTGGCCGCCCGTATTTGTGACAGATTGCTGCTGCTCTGTGATGGTCACACCTTGGCCTGGGGCACTCCCGAAGAGGTGTTGACGCCGGACAATCTCTACCGGGCCTTTGGCGTCCGGACGGCGGTGGAGCGCAGCCGCCACAGCGGAGCACTGCTGGTGGAGACGCTATAAAGCCCACTCCGGTCTGTTTTCTCCATTTCTGACCCTGCCATATTTTTGATGTATCAGGCTTGATTCTTGCCGGAAACTTGCATAAAGCAAAAAAGGAGAAGATAGCATGGATACTCAAAACATAGCCGAAGCAGTCTCAATGCCTCGTATCGGAGATAAGGCTCCATCGTTCAAGGCGGTCACGACGCAGGGAGAAATAAACTTTCCCGAGCAATACTCGGGAAGCTGGGTTATCCTGTTCAGCCACCCGGCTGATTTTACCCCGGTATGTACCACGGAATTCATCACATTTGCCTCACAGGAGGAGAAGTTTGCTGCTGCAAATTGTAAGCTGATCGGGCTCTCCGTGGATGGGCTCTACAGCCATATAGCCTGGCTTCGTACCATCAAAGAGAAAATTGAATATAAGGGAATGAAGAACGTCGAGGTTAATTTCCCTCTGATTGAAGATATCACGATGGAAGTTGCCAGAAAATACGGCATGATTCAGCCCGGCGAGAGTTCCACCAAGGCCGTCAGGGCCGTATTCGTCATTGACCCTAAGGGGATTATCCGGACTATCATCTATTATCCTCTCAGCCTGGGCAGAAATTTTGAAGAACTATACCGGGTAGTTATAGCGCTACAGACAGCAGATGCCTTTTCCATTGCCACTCCGGCAGACTGGCAGCCGGGCGATGAAGTCATCGTTCCAGCGGCCGTTTCATACGGTGCCGCTAAAGAGCGCATGGAGGAGCAGCAGGACATGACCTGTTACGACTGGTTCTTCTGCACTAAAAAGATCGATAAAGAGGAAATATTGAACACAATATTGAAGAAGTGAGAGGGTAAATGGAGTCATTCATCTGACAATAGCAACAGGAGAGTTCACTAATGTCCGCATCGATCCACGAACCTGCCCGGAATCTGCCCGTATCGGGATCGTTTGATGTTGTCGTAGTAGGCGGCGGTATGGCAGGGGTGGCAGCCGCCGTTGCGGCAGCGCGTAACTCGGTCAGCGTCTGCCTCCTTGATAAGCAGAGCGCTGTCGGAGGGCTGGCTACACTGGGCAACGTCACCATATGGTTGCCGATATGCGACGGCCGGGGACGGCAGGTTATCGGTGGCCTGGGCGAGGAGTTGCTTAAGCTCTCTGTTGCCGACCTGAAATGCAATAACATGCCGGCCCGATTTGTAAAAATCCCGACGTGCTGGTATGCCGGTGGCGATCCCGAGGAGCGTAAGAACGTCCGTTACCGGACGGATTTCAATCCTTCCGCCTATATGTATGCCCTGGAAAAGCTGGTCGTTAATTCGGGAGTGAAACTCTTATACGACACACGCTTTTGCACCGTCCGCCGTGAAGCCGGGCGGATATCGCACCTCATTGTCGAGAACAAATCCGGTCGCTTTGCCCTGGCATGCAGTACCGTCATCGATGCAACGGGAGACGCGGACGTCTGCTTCCTGTCTGGGGAGAAAACGGAATCCCTGGACTCAAATGTCCTGTGCGGTTGGTTCTATACACTCAGGGGCGGAAAGCTGGAGTTGCATAAGCATTCCAATCCGTACTGTCCCTGCGGCACACAGGAGGGCGGCACCGGACCGTTCTTTGGCGGTGACGACGGCGATCAGGTGACAGATCATATCCTGCAAACCCGTGAATTGGCTCGAGTCAAACTCGCCGGACTCCGTGCCCGGTATCCCGATGAGGATATCCAGCTTCTCATGCCTGCCGTTATTGCCTGTCTGCGCATGACAAGGCGGCTGGCAGGCGAGTATACCCTTGGCGAGAAACATATGCATCAATGGTTTGACGATGCCATAGGCCTCACGGGAGACTGGCGAAAGCCGGGCCCCGTATACGCCATACCCATGCGCTCCCTGCGTGGCGTTGCTAACACAAATCTCCTGACTGCCGGGCGGTGCATCTCCGCCGATACATCGGTGTGGGATGTGACGCGCGCCATACCCCCGTGCGTCGTCTCCGGCGAGGCGGCAGGCACAGCAGCCGCGCTTGCGGTCAGGAACTCGGATGCCGACATGCATGCCCTGGATATCGATATTTTGCAACAGCAACTCAAGAATCAGGGAGTGTTGCTCGATCCGGCGCTGGTCAGGCCGGTATAGATTGCTCCTGCGAACTGGTAACTGAAGTCATGTGGGATGATTTTGAGGAAAAGATAGAGCGAATCAGCGCTGATCCCGGATCTCGCTGGGCAGATGTGGCGGATTTGTTTGACGACAGAAGACGTGATAAGTAAAGAGAGAAGAGTCATGGAGAGGTGAGATTATGCCTCCCTGGAAAGAAAAATGGGCTCATGTTTTAATTGTATATGGAGTTGCGGTTTATCTGGTAATTACAAGTAATTCCATGATCGGGTGTATAGTATTAGTAGCTGCAATATGGACGGCTACGCAATTCAATTGCCTTATGCTGGGCGAGTATCTGGCTAAAATGCGGGAGATTATCGTAGCAGGCATTTCCGGATTGATTGCGCTGTCTTGTACGGCACTATTGCTTAACGGTTATCTTCCAAGTATATTGGCAATACCTGTGATGCCGGTTGCTCTGTTTATCAGTGCCGTAGCCACATTACGCATAGAGCATGATCTGACGGAACCTATGGAGCGAAACTTCATGGCGGCTTTTATTCTTACCTGTTGCTCAATACTGTTCCTGCTGGCGGTGGCAAAATGGCCGGCCATTGTTGTGATACGAGTAGGAATAGCACATGCGTTTATTTTGATAATCGCTGTAATACGCAATTCCAGGTTAACAATCCAACAAATCAGTTGGCCGTGTAAGGAATGCAATGCCGGTGACACGGGATGCATCTGTACTGAAAATTCCTCCAGGACTGTTTATGCATCATCTTTTCATGGGCTGAAAGGCTTTAAAGCCCTGGGCCATGCGTTCAAGCTGCCTTCAGGGCTTATAGGAAGCTTCTTAGTATTGATTGAGATTGTTTATAGTTTAAGTAAGTAATTGGGCGAGAGCAAGCGTTAGTCAAATTAGTCAAGTACGTCCCCTACGCTGCACATTTCCGCAGGCATACAGATGTCGAGAGTTGACTGCTCATCGGCAGGCTTTTTAGGCAATTTAGCGGCACTTCGGCTGAATAATTGGAGAAAGTTAACTAGTGTCTCTGAGTAAAACTTTACTACGCCAGCAAAGATATCATCATCTTTATGCGCCAGCTTAGCCAGGTTATCAAGATGCTTCTTAATCTGTAGGGTGTGGAACCTTACACAATCTACGGAAGTTGTGTTTTTGGTCTGTCCTTGATGAAAAGCGATAGATAGATTTAGATCCAACGCTTTGGCATAAGCAACCAGATCACTGACTTTGATGGCATCTATGGGAGCATTTTCCAATTTGGAAATCCTGCTTTGGGTAAAGCCCAGACGTTCTGCCATTTCCTTCTGTGTGACGCCATGAGAGCAGCGCAGAACAAAGAGCGTCTTGGCCATACTTTTGCCGGCAATTTCCTTATCCAGTTGTGTCTGGAAATCTTTATCATCGGTCAAGTGCTTTGCCATTTCCGAGACGCTGCTGTATCGTCTAGCCATTAGTATCATCCTTTCGAAGATTGTTCATAAACTTCCGACAGTCGCTAATATCCTGCTTCTGCGAACTCTTATCACCTATAGTTATCAGATAAACGATATGCCTAATTTCAAGAGCATATATATAAAGCCGGGTTTCTCTAAGTCTGCTTGGTGCACCTTTTTGGTCTATTGCTATCACTCCCTGAGGCTCACGGTGAATAAAGCCGGCCTGGACTATCGGCGGTTTTATACCGGCATTAAGTGCCTTCAGGTAGGTATCCAAATTGTTAAGAACGGCAACGGTTTCATTGGCAAATTTCTTCTGGTATTTTCTGAATCTGCTCTTAAACAACTCCGTTTCTTCTAACGACCACTCTATCATAGAGTATACCCTCCAGGAATATTAGTCAATCATTTGTTGTTGAAATATTCCAATAAATCATATAATTCTGATTTCAACAATGGCTATGCAAAACATAGCAAACATACGTTCTATTGCAGGCACTGTAACATGATAACCTTTATATCGTCAACGGGAGAGGTCTATATGTATAGTCACGGCATGATGTTATTACTCGTTCTCGATTGACTATTGGGAACTTTGACGATAACTTATAAGTCGAAGCATGTGCCGGTTAGATAAGGCAATGGAGTTCAAACATGAGGACACAAAAATGAAGAAATTAAATTTAAGTGATGAAGAAAGAGAGCTTCTTGAATCGGTTGAACGTGGAGAATGGAAGCCGGTTAAAGATCTAAGGCAAGAAGTTAAAAAGCTTCAAATGTATGCACGAAAGACGTTGGAGAAGGATAAAGAGGAATGAGTTTGCACTCATCGAATCTGTTCTCCTAACCCGGACAGCCATAGTGTCCGGGTAATGTCCTGGTTGGTTTGTATTTAAGATATAAAGACAGGGGATAATCTACACAGCAATGAAGCGCGGGAGGTATTAGTGATGGATATCGACAAGCAGCAGCAGAACTGGGAGGTCTGGGGCGCGGCCCTTGTAGTTTCGCTTGCCGTAACAGCCGGACTCCTGTTTAGGGGAATCAGCGGCGAAACCGTTGCTGATGCCGTGAAGGACATTGGTGCGGCGTTGATCCCCATACTCTCCGCCTTCGTTACAGCCCGGTTGGTCGTGGGACGGATGGACCCCTCCGAGCGTTTCATGATGGCGGGCGAGACCGCTCTCTCCGATTTACGAAAGCGTCACGCGGATATTCTCTCCGGTCCTAAGGCCAGCAGAGAGGACTACGATCCGGAGAAGCCAGGCAAGGCCGGCAGGTATCTCTTCGTCCAGTTGGCCGGTCAAAAGAATAAAGCACAGTTCATTCCGATGCTGCCCCTGCGTGACGGTATCGTTGAGATATGCGTCTCAAAGACGACGACAATGCTGCTGCTCGGCGCCGAGCGTGGTGCCGCTGAGGAAGCCCAAACGGGAGCATTCGCATCAGTCAGGGAGGCAGTCGAAAAGTTGCTTCAGCGTAACTGGCCGGATGTCCATGAGGTCCTTCCCTGCAAGCATTCGGACATCGCGATCATCATATCCTTTGGACCGAAAAAAAACGGTGCGAGGGATTTTATCATCGGAGTCTATAATGACCCGGAAAGGCTTGGACCTGCCCTGGATGAGGGGCAAAGAAGAATCAAGATTGCATTGGAAGGTAAGGTCAAACAGGGTAAAGATTCCAAACATTGGCCTTATTACAGGATGTGCGAAAAGCCGTATGATAATTGGATGGACGAAAAAAATCTTATGAAACTTTTTGCGAACAAGGGAGAGCAGGCGGCTGCGAATATTACAGAGAAAATGATCGCTATCGCCAAAGTTACCGAGGATGTAATTGACACAATTGTTAGCGATTGGCGTGTAAAGCAAACTCTATAGGATAGCAACCGGTAAAAGCCATACGCAAGCTTAGCTTAAGCGAAAGCGATTGATATAATACAGAGCAAATAAGGAGACTGGGATGAAGAAACCAGTATACGTGCTCCCGCTAATGTTACTGCTGATCCTGTTGTCATCCAGCCTGGCAAGTTGCATGCCCAGAATGAGTGATGATAAGCAATTCTCTCGTGAAAAGGCGAAGATTGCCCTATACGCAGTTAATCGGGATATACCGGCTCTGATGGGGTTACTGCATAGCACGGAGTTCAGGAGCAGTGAACTGTCTGCCTACTGGCTGGGACGCCTTGGGGCAAAGGAAGCTCTGCCTGAATTGGACGTACTCCACAGCAGAAATCGTAACCTATGCTGCCCTCCGCCAAGCGGAGCCTTTGGAGCCGCCGCCGCACGCATCCGGGTTGCTGATCTTCCTCTGCAGGAGCAGATTGCGAAGCTTCTTGCAATCGCAAAGGATTACGAGCATGAATGGGTCCTCGCTTCGGAGGTAGGCCGTATTCTCATCGATTATGATGATCCCCGGATATTACCGGCCCTGCGGCAAATTCGTACGTACGGAGCCCAGGAAACGGCGGTCCGCCTGGAGATAAAAGCCCTGCCTGCGTCACAAAGGCTGGAGCTTCTGGTTAAAATCTTGACTAAACATGAATCTCCCCAGCGGGCGGAGGCAGCAGATTTGTTATTGAGAGAGGCCGGTGCGGCGGGTGCCGACGCAGTTATGAAGCTCCTGCACGATCAATCCTTGGATAGGAACCCTCTGGCCGCCTCTGTTAAGAATCGTGCATGGCTGATAGTTCATGCAGTTGGTACCAAGGATCAGTTAGAGGCTCTGTCTGCTGCCGGCTGGAAATGGGGAAAGAAATCCTTCCCTGTGAAGACGGTTAAAAAGGTAGTTAATGAGAAGCGTATGAACGATGCCATAGATAAGCTCTCAAACAGTAACTATCTTATCAGATTTGATGCCGCTATGGCTTTGCGTGAAATGCCGCTTGATGAGCGTGCCGTTCCCGCATTAAAGCTGGCGACGGATGACCGTGAGATTATTGTACAGAGGGCATCTCTGGAAGCGCTGTCCAATATAGATTCAGATCAAATTATCCCGATAATGGTGCCGGTGCTGCAGAATAAGAGGCGGGAGTTCCGTTATCTGGCGGCAAAGGCCCTCTGGAAGCGGGGCGTGAGGCGTGGCGTCAAAGTGTTTATAGATGACCTCCGTGCTGACGATGCTGAAGTAAGGAAATGGGCCGATATATGGCTGGAACGTCTTACGGGAATGAAGACCGATTACTGGTATGGCGATCCTGTTGAAGAACGTGAAAAGCATGTGCAATGGTGGGAGAAGTGGGTGGATACACAGCCGAGCCTGCCGTAAGCCGCAGGACGTGCTTTGCTGTAAGTAATTGGACGAGAGTAAGCGTTAGTCAAATTAGTCAAGTACGTCCCCGTCTACGTCTCCCTGGGCGGTGGACTTCGACTTCGAGAACAAACGTGAAATCATCCGGGTGAAGAACTAAGAGAACGGAGATAAGAAATAATGGCGAAGATTAAGGTCCTGAGCAAAGAGATCACGATCCAAACGCAGCATGAAGAAGACTATATCAGCCTCACCGATATTGCTCGCTATAAAGACGCAGAGCGCACAGATTATATCATTCAAAACTGGCTGCGTAACCGCAACACGATCGAGTTTCTGGGAATCTGGGAACACTTGAATAATCCTGATTTTAATCCCATCGAATTCGATGGGATTAAAAAGAAGGCAGGACTCAACAGTTTTATTCTGACTGCCAAGCGCTGGATAGAAGCAACTAATGCCATTGGATTGATCTCCAGGACAGGGCGCTATGGTGGCACCTATGCCCATAAGGATATCGCCTTCGAGTTTGCTTCCTGGGTTTCAATTGAATTCAAACTCTATCTCATCAAGGAATTTCAGCGGCTCAAGGAAGAAGAACTCAAGCAACTAGGATGGGATATCCGGCGCAACCTGGCTAAGATCAACTACCGGATTCACACTGATGCGATCAAAGAGAATCTTATACCGCCACAACTAACGCCGAAACAGGTGAACTTGGTTTATGCTATGGAGGCAGACGTGCTGAATATGGCGCTCTTCGGTATGACGGCAAAGGACTGGCGTGACAAGAATCCGGATAGGAAAGGCAATATCCGGGACGATGCGGATGTGTCGCAACTCGTGTGCCTGTCAAATCTGGAGAATCTTAACGCTCTACTCATTCAGGAGAACGTACCGCAGGCGGAACGGCTTCGCAAGTTGAACCATATCGCCATCCATCAAATGAAACTATTGGCAAACGCTCCTGGTATCAAGCAACTTGAGGGAAAGCAGCATGGAGAAGCGCATGTTATAGCTGGTGATAAGCTGAGCCGCAAGGAATATAGCAAGGAAAATGAATAGAAAAAGTATCATAAAAAAGATTGAATTGGAGTTGTTTGCTAAAAATCGCAAACGTTGCTGTTTGTGTTTCTGTGAGGATGAAGATTTTGGTAAGAAGAGGGTGCAAATAGCCCATATCGACCACGATCCTTCAAATAATAATATAGATAATCTTGTCTTTTTATGTCTTGAACACCATGATGAATACGATAGTAGAACACTCTCAGAAGTATAGCTCTTGTTCCGCTTCTTTCTATACTCATGTTTCCCTTCATCTATGTCATGCTGGTGATCTCGAATTGCGAATTCTTATTCATCCGGCTTGATTTCGGTGTTGAGAAAGAGCAAAGACTTAAGCGTTATGCACGACACCGAATCATGCGCTATGCTGGTCTTAGCCTGAAACGGCTCCAATACATACTCAAAAATCATGTGCTTGATCTAATGCAAGTTGAGACAGAAGACGATATTGATCGTCTTCTGTCTCAACTGCGAGATGTAGCCGCTCGCCATGAGTGGTAAGGTAAAGGGTTATAAAAAAGCAGCAAAGTATATCGACCCTTGCTTGCTCAGTGCTCGATTTTGCTATATTCTGTTTTTAGTGATATTTTAGTTTATATCTAAAGTCATGCAGATTTCATCTGCACCGTTACCTTGACAATTAAGCAGCCAGTCTCAAAGAGCGGCAAATGCTCTCCGGAGATTTACCCTGACTGGACTGCTGACAAATCCAATGGATCAACT
>JAQVUQ010000333.1 GCA_028699365.1 bacterium
GATAACGCCGGTATTCTTTCATTGTATGCGTCTGGTGGGAGAGTTGCTATGCGACGGCAGATATCTCGTCATGCCTGTTTGCAGGCAAAGGTCATTTCTGAGGATTATAGATTTACAAGCGGGCCGTACATGGCGGTTTGATGAAAAGGACGGCTTACCTCCTATGGATTACGCTACAGCGAGTATTGCTGGAACTGACACATTTTTTATCAACGGCAGAATATCAAAATATAATGCCGGCAGGTCGTGGACAGCTAAACTCACTGTGGCTGCTGGTGATAAAAAGACGGTTGATATTATTGCAGAGGATCATGGTAACTATACTCCTGACAAACGTACAAAAGACAGGTTGTTGAATCCTGATGAGCAAATAATACATGCAGTCAGACCAAAAGATACGATCGGCGGTCCGGATTACTGGCTTTCGCACGATGTCAAAAATAGGTATTTTATCAACAAAGGGAACCTGTCTGCTCCTGACGGTGCCGAACGTGTGGAATGCAATTACGATAGGACCGTTGAGCGTGAGTATCCAGGTAATTTGTTTATATTGAATAATAAAATCTATGTCTTGAGTATTCGTTCATATATTGAACTTTCCGCTTTTAAAGGTGGAGAAGCACGTCTATTCAGGACAACAAATAATCAGACTATCCCTGGTACAATGGCTTACAGTGATTATTACGGTTTAATTACAATTCCCTCTAATGGTAGCTGTCCGATGAGCATATGCGAAGATACTTCGCCTGAAGCTGAAAATGCAGGCTTGCCGGATAAACGCATATTAGCTTTGCGAGAGAGATTAAGGGACATTGAGCAGGATGCATCAATGATGCCATATATAGAAGATATGCAGGATATTATTCCCCAGTGTACTGAGCTGTTTGTTACAGAACTTAAGAATGGTGATGCCAAAATCAGAAGGAGTTGTGCTCGTGGCTTAGGACTCCTAGGAGCAGATGCTGTTACGTCTATACCGAATTTGATTGTTGCGTTATCGGATGAGGGGGTAAACTATATAGCCTCAACTGCTTTAGCCAGAATTGGAACAGTTTCCATGCCATCATTGATCGAGGCTTTGAACGTGGATGGCAGTGCTCCTTATGCTGCAAGATCGCTTGGTATGATAGGTCCTGAAGCTGCTGCTGCTGTTCCTGTATTGATTGAGAAACTATCCGCATGGAATAGAAGTTTGCAGTGGGAGTGTATTAATGCTTTAGGGAATATCGGTAATGCATCTGTGCCGGCTGTGCCGTTGCTTGCTAAGTTTATTGAAGATTCCGGTTGTAGAGAAGAAGCAATTAGCGCTCTGGGTAAAATAGGTACTCATGCAAAGGAAACGGCTTTACCGTTTATGTTGGATTTGCTAAAAACAGACAAGACCCCTTCTTCTACTCGTGTTTGTATAGTGGAGAGCATGGTGAAGATGGGAGCAATCGAAGAAGCGCTGCCCGAATTAATGAACATGCTTAGGGATAAAGATCCGGCCAACGGTTGTAAAGCACAGGAATACTTGATCAAAGGTGGTGAGAAATTCGTTCCAGCCATGTTGGATGCTATGTCCAGCAGTGATCGTCTGATACTCAGTAGAGCCATAGGTGTAATAGGGGAAATGGGAAGTATTGCCGATGATGCCGTGCCTGTTCTTCTCAAAATATTGCATGGAAATGATACTGTTCTGAAATATAGAGCAGCCAGAGCACTGGGAAAGATAGGTCCATCTTCTTATCATGCTATACCCGAGTTGATGGTTATGCTTAATAGCGTTGATTGGTTTGAAAGAGTTGTGGCTGCCGAGGCATTGGGTAAGATAGGCTCGGCTGCAATGCCGGCTGTGGATATGCTGATAAAAAGGTTAAATGATAACAGTGCTGATAAACGTGCTGAGGCCGCATTAGACCTGGGAAGGATGGGAACAACTGCTTCCAAGGCTGTCTCTGTTCTTATGCGTTGTTTGTCTGATAAGGATACCTGTGTGCGTATACGTGCTGTCGAAGCTCTACGAAAAATAAATCCCCAATCCGACAATGCTATCCATGCCACAGTTGATCTGCTTGATGACGAGGATGAGTGGCTCCGTTACCACGTGATAGAGAACATACGTGAGATCGGTCCCCCAGCATGCCGAGCCATATGTAGACTGAATGACTTATTGAAGGAAGCAAAACAGGAAGAGTTTTTATCGTCTGAGTTTATGAAGAAGAGGATAAATGCAGCACTGCAGGCAATTGGTCCCTCTGACGATATGCACGGTTACCATGTAGCTAAATATCCATTGATTGAGGCCGCCTGTGACGGTGATGTTAAACGGATATTGTCGCTCATTGATCAAGGCTACGATATAAATGTCAAAGACAGCAGAAATTGGACACCGTTGTTTTATGCCATTGATAGGCGCCAGCTTAAGGCTGCTGCAGCTTTAATTGACCACGGTGCAGATGTCAACATTCGTAGTGTAAAGGGGTATACTCCTCTCTTATATGCATCTGTTCGAGGAGATGCTGGTATGATACCGATCTCGGGAAGAGACGAGATCTATGCGCTGTTGGCAAAGTTGCTTTCAAAGGGAGCTGATCCCAATGTGATTGCTAAGGTCGATGGGGGCTACGAAATGTCATATAAACCGATGGATGGCGGCAGATACGTGGAGAACTGTGCAATACGAAGGGGTGACACAGCTCTTACCGCTACAATTAGGCGAGGACATGCTTATCTAGCCGAATTATTGCTGTCCAATGGAGCAGATCCGAATTTAGGTAGAGTAAAGGGGCGGGATGCTCTTCTTTGGGCTATTGGCAAGAATATGCAAAAGACAGCGTTGCTTCTTATAGAGAAAGGAGCGAGTCTTAATACTCGGGATGAATATGATGTGGAATCCTTTGGCAGGACACCGTTGCTCTTAGCCATTACAAAAAGCGAAGCGATAACTGCTGCTATGATAGAAAAAGGAGTGGATATCAAGTCAGCGGATCGTAACGGTAATACTCCCTTGAAATATGCTGTCAAAGAGGGATGTTGGAAAGCGTTTGAACTGCTGGTAAAACATGGCGCTCTTGAAGTTGATGGTGCAGGACCGATGCTGATGGAAGTGACAAGACGCAATGGATTGGAAATGGCTAAAGCTGTTCTTGATACAGGCCAATCGGTAAATATCCATGACGACGACAGAGTAACGCCGCTCATATTGGCGGTGAAGAACAGTAATATGGAGATGGTAAAACTCTTTCTTGAAAGAGGAGCCGATGTCAAGGCAATGGATAAATCCGGGCAGACAGCGTTGTCTATTGCCATAGAGAAGGAAAACAGAGAAATCGTCAATCTGCTTGAAAAAGCCGGAGCCACTCGTTAGCGATGTTTTTATAATCTGTTTGCGGAGTATGCGATGAAGCGAAGATTTCACAGTCTACTGATTCTGTTCTTTCTACTATTAATTACAGCATTTTCGAGCATTGCCGAGGCTGCCGGCGGCACAGTCGGCAAAAACATATCCAGCATACCTACCATCGTCCTGCTGGCCGGCAGTGAGCACGGCCTGGACAAATCCCCTTCGTTCTCTCTGTTGGAGCGTAATCTGCTGCAGGACAAAAAGATCAAACTGCTGGAGCTCAATCAGATAGATCTGGTGTTCAAGGAGCAGGAACTCTCTCTGATGCTCAGCCCGGAGGGCGGAAGCTCCAGAGTGAAGGCAGGACGCCTGCTCAAGGCGGACTTGCTGGTGTTGCTTAAGGCTGTGGAGCGGAATGGG
>JAQVUQ010000334.1 GCA_028699365.1 bacterium
GATGCACCGTTCAGGAGGTCAACAGCCTGCTGAAGCAGTTTGAACAGGCGAAGAAGATGATGAAACGTCTGTCGGATATGGAACATAAGGGAGCGCACGGCATGATGCCGAAGCTGCCCTTCTAGAAGAAAGAGGAGGAAACAAAAAAGTGGCAACAAGAATTAGGTTAAAAAGGATGGGAGCCAAGAAGCAGGCATTTTACCGCGTGGTCGTGAGCGATTCCAGATCCCCGCGCGACGGACGCTTTATAGAGATCCTGGGGTATTACAACCCTCTGACCAAGCCTGCCGACATCAAGATCAACGAGGAAAGACTCAATCACTGGCTGTCCACGGGTGCGTCTCCATCGGAATCCGTAGTTTCCGTCCTGCGCCAGAAGGGTATAATACCCCCATTCGAAGCAGTAGCGGCAGCCGAGGCAGCCGAAGCAGTCGAGGCTGAAGGCTGAATGTTGTAGGGGCAACCCTATGTGGTTGCCCTTCGGGCATGCATGGGAATCCCGAAACCAACAACCAACAACCGCTCCCGCAGGGCGCAAACAGGGGAGGTGCAGATATGAAGGAGTTACTGGAGTATCTGGTCAGGGCACTGGTGGACGATCCCGATCAGGTGGAAATCAACCCGGTTGAAGGCGACAGAACCGTTATCTTCGAGGTCAAGGTTGCTCCCGACGATATGGGCAAAGTCATCGGCAAGCAGGGTAAGATAGCCAATGCTCTCAGGACCGTCCTGAAGGCTGCAGCCACCAGGGAAGGCAAAAAAGTCTCGGTAGAGATCTTATCCTAGGAGGAAACAGGTTGCCTGAGCTTGTGGATGCCGGAGCCGTTACGGGTATACACGGAATAATCGGAGAGGTCAGGTTTACTCCGGAGGTGGATCTTCATCCGCTGGAGGGAATGGAGATCCGGCTGACGAATTCCCGTATCCCGGATAAACCCTATTTGATTGAGAGAGCCAGACCGCATAAGGGATATCTGATACTCAAACTCAAAGGTTGCGATACCAGGAACGATGCCGAAGCGCTTCGCGGCAGCCGTGTCATGGTGCCGCTGGATGCAGTGGCGCCGCTGGTAGAGGGTGAATATTTGATCGATGATATAATCGGACTTAAAGTCTATACCGTTTACGGCGATTTCCTGGGCGAGGTCGAAGAGGTCATGAAGACGGGAGCCAACGACGTCTACGTCGTTGGAAAATATCTTATTCCCGCTATTCACGACGTCGTCAGAGAGATAGATATCGAGCAGCACCGTATGGTGATCGAGCCGTTGGATGGTATGCTGGAGCAGTAGTTAATAGTTATTTGTTAATGGTTATTTGTCCGTTGTCGGTTTTAGAGAACGAATAACAAATAACGAATAACAAGGAACGAGTATGGGAATCCTGAAACCAACAACCAACAACCAACAACCAACAACCGCGCCCGCAGGGCGCCCGTATACCCTGGATATCGTTACCATTTTTCCCGGAATAATAGAGAGCCATCTGTCCGAAAGCCTTATAAAGAGGGCACGGGAGAGAGGCTTATTGGTTGTGGGACTGCACGATCTGCGCGATTATACCGAGGATCGGCATCGAACGGTGGACGACGCGCCGTACGGCGGAGGTGCAGGCATGGTGATGAAGGCCCCGCCGTTCTTTGCAGTCGTCGATGCCGTTACCGCCTTGCGCGGCTCCAAGCCCCATACGATCATGGTCACGCCGCAGGGACAGACCTTCAGCCAGAAAAGAGCGCAGGAACTGGCCGGTATGGACGGTCTGCTCATTCTTTGCGGGCATTACGAAGGCGTTGACGAGAGAGTGCGAACGACACTGGCCGATGAAGAGGTATCTCTGGGTGATTACGTTCTTATGGGCGGCGAGGTAGCCGCCATGGTCATGATAGAGGCAATTTCCAGGCTGCTGCCCGGGGTTCTGGGAGCAACCGAAGCACATAAAGAGGAATCCCATTATGCCGGACTGCTGGAATACCCGCATTATACGCGTCCGGCGGAGTATCGGGGCCTGGGTGTGCCGGAGGTGCTTCTTTCCGGGAACCACGGCCTGATAGAACTCTGGCGCCGACGCGAGATGCTGCGACGCACCATGCAGAGACGGCCGGAACTGCTTCTGAAGGCGGATCTTACCGACGACGACAAAGCCGTAATGTGCGAACTGATGAAAGAAAAAAAAGCCAAGGCGAATAATGAATAACAAGGCTTGCATGGGAATCCCGAAACCAACAACTAACAACCAGCAACCAACAACCGCGCCCGCAGGGCGCAATTAGAGTTGTAAGCCATCAGCCCTTGTGATATAATCGTCTTTGTTGTTTTGCAAGGTACAGTTATGAATATTAATGCAGAACGTTGGCTTGGAATTTCGTATTCCAAATCCGCTTCGGCATTTGAAGAGGTGTAGGATGAACAAGAATGATATAAAGGCCATAGAGCAGGAGTTCCTTAAAGAGAACGTACCGGAATTCACTGTCGGGGATACCATCAAGGTATATGTGAAGGTCGTAGAAGCCGGCAGTGAGAGATTACAGCCGTATGAGGGTGTGGTCATCCGCAGGCGCAACGGCGGCATCAACGCCAACTTCACCGTCAGACGCATAAGCAACGGCGTCGGTGTGGAAAGAACTTTCCTGGTCAACTCACCCCGTGTGGACAGGATAGACGTTATGCGTCGCGGCGATGTCAGAAGAGCCAAGCTCTACTACCTGCGCGAGAGAACAGGAAAGTCCGCTCGCATCAAGGAGAAAAGGTTTTAATGAACGATCGCCTCAAAGCTGAGGTCAAAGAGACAGCCGAATCCCTGGTCATTGCAGCGATTCTGGCGCTTATTATCAGAGCGTTTATCGTCCAGGCGTTTTATATACCGTCCGGGTCGATGGAGCCTACGCTCAATGTGGGTGATCGCATTCTGGTTAATAAGTTCCTTTATCACTTCAGACAGCCGGCCTATGGAGAGGTAGTCGTCTTTAAATTCCCCGGAGATACCAGCCGCGACTTCATCAAACGAGTAGTCGGCCTGCCGGGAGACGTTATATCGGTTTCCGAGGGTAAGCTTCACCGAAACGGTAAGCCTATCGGTGAAGAGTATATTAAGGAACGCATCTACTACGATTTCGGCCCTGTTGAGGTTCCGCCGGATAACCTGTTCGTTATGGGCGACAACCGGAACAACTCCAACGACAGCCATGAATGGGGCACCCTGCCCAAGGACAACCTGTTGGGTAAAGCTCTGGTAGTATACTGGCCCGTGCCCAAGATAAGAGCCATAAAGTAATAAAAATGCCGCTGGAGACAGCGGCATTTTGCTATACCCGGAACCGCACTCGAAGAGCGCTCAGGAGTCAGGGCAGGCTATCGGAGTGCGGGAAGTTAGAAGACAGAAGACAGAAGACAGGAGCCTTGACCGCTTGCGGCAGTAGTTATTGGTTAATAGTTATTTGTTATTGGTTTAGTGTCTGTCGTTTAAGCATTCAAGCCTGAGTCGAATAACGAATAACAGATAACGAATAACGAGTTTCGAGGAGGCTTGCATGGGAATCCGGAACCCAACAACCCAACAACCAACAACAAACAACCGCGCCCGCAGGGCGCTTCCTGCCCGCAGGGCGCTCAAAGCGAAGCAGCTCTACTCCTTTGACGAAAGCTACCGCATCGTATCGCCGCTGGCCGGAATCGACGAAGCCGGGCGCGGCCCTCTGGCCGGTCCCGTAGTTGCCGCCGCCGTTATCCTGCCCGAAGGAATTCTTAT
>JAQVUQ010000335.1 GCA_028699365.1 bacterium
CCGCCGGATGAGACGAGGGGCACATTTATGCCGTTATCATGGAAGAGCCGGACTGCGGCGGATAGCTTTTCAAGGGAAGTCTTGATAGCCGCCGCCTTCTCCGGGCCTTCCGCTTTGGCTACCAGATGTCCTTCATAGCCCATCAGACCGGCAAATTCCAGGTTGGGCAGAGCAGACAGCGGGCCGTAAAGGTCCAGCGCGGCTTCCGGCGAGACTACGCCGGCACGGTCCATGCCCAAATCTATATCTATCACATAATTACAAACGCTGCCGGCGAAGACGGCTTCCCGGGAAAGCATAGCGGCTGTTTTGGTATTGTCCAGGACATAGATCACCCGACCTCCGCCGGCTATTTCTGCCGCTTTGCGGCATTTGGGTTGTCCGGCAAAGGTGTTGGCCACCAGAATATCGTCGATGCCGGCCTGAAGCAGCGCCTCGGCCTCATCAAGACGGGCGCAGGTGATACCGGCCGCACCTCTTTCAATTTGCCATGCAGCCAGATCGATGGAGCGATGAACTTTGAAGTGGGGACGCAGGGCTTTGCCTTGGGCACGCAGGATATCCATGGCCTTAGCAAAGTTGGCCTCGGCCTTGTCCAGTTCCAATACGACACAGGGTGTAATCAGTTCTTCTATCGCTCTTCCCGGCATACTACATTCAAGTCCTTTCCCGGTTATCCGAAACTAGCTCCATATCGGGACTGCCATGCCGCCGTGCTCCTGCCTGACCCGGCGGTTGCGATCCAGATAATCCGGCAGAGTCTCCACTTCAAACTCCTGGATAAGGTCTGCAACCTCCAGCCCGGGCTTCAGGCTGGTAATCATGCACACGGCTTCATCTCTCATATCCTCCACCAGGACATCTCCGGCATACCTGCTGAGCATGCGATCGATCTTTTCCAGATTATAGTCCATGTGAACAACCCGGCGGTTGAGATTCATGACGGTAGTGGTATACGGCAGAATATCGCTGGTTCGCCCCACCACGGCACCGGTGCAATCGATGATACGGTTGTCGGCATACCAGGTACTGCCGGCTACGGCAAAACCGTAGCGCACTGCCCAGTGATCCAGCAATTTGCCGGCAGGAAAAGCGGAGCTGAAGAGCAGCAATTCCGTATTTTGGCGCCAGTAAAACTCGCCCAGTTCGGCAAAGTTTATATCAAAGCAGATAGCGCCGCCTACCCGGCCGAAGTCGCAGTCAAATGAAGACGGCTTAGCGCCGGGAGAGATGCCTCCATCAACCATCTCCGCCGCCATGGGACTGACTTTATCGTATGTCCAGACGGGCTTACCCTTACGATCCAGCAGCACCAGGCTGTTATAGAAACGCTCTCCGTCCCGCCGCAGCAGACCGAAGGCGATGTAGGTTCCGAACTCGCCGGCCAGCGCGGAGAGTTCCTCGGTGATCGGCCCCGGTACGGTCTGAGCCGCTTCGGCCACGGTTTCCATGGTCATCTCCGCCGGGTGATTGCCAAAGATCTCTGCCAGGAGAACCAGATCCGGCTTGTTCCGGCCCACGCTCCTGATCCTCTCCTTGGCTCGGTTCAGGATAGCGTCCCATTCTTCATTCCGGATATGGGCTGTCACCGAATTGACTACTGATATTCTCGCTTCTCTCATATCCTTAGCCTACCTTACCAGTGTCAAATAATGTTCGCTCGGCTCCAGAATACCGCCGCTGCGGGCATAAAAATCGTCATCCACCTTGAACAGCCCTCTGTCCGTCTGCGTCCAGGAGGCGCCGAAACAGGGATGATAAGAGCGCATGCGCTCCCAGTTGCGATAGTTCTGATGGCCGTTGGTCTCCAGAACACCTATCTTCATCCCGGGCAGCGGCGCCAGCCGGGCCGCCACGTTCTTGTTCCAGTCCACCAGGATGGGGTTGACGGTCAGATCGGCGCAGAAGCAGGGAATATTACGATCGTGCGCTATTTTGGCTATCTTCAGGCTCATGCTCATGGTCTTGGCTATCGGTTTCAAGGCGATGGCGCCGTAACCCATCTCTATCCGCTCCAGGGCATCCCGGTCGGAATGGGCGCTCTCGTCCGCCGCCAGTCTGGCCGGGATATCGCTCACGTCCACTCTGTAATCCTCAGGGAACGGTTCTTCCACTATCATGATGCGCTCCAGAGCGCCGATTTTTTCGGCATGATCCAGCAACCGCATCAGGGTGTCCTTGTCCTGGTAGCGACCGTTGGCATCCAGGTAATAGGGAATATGACCGTCTTCCGTATACGGTATCTCCCTGCTCCCGGCAGCGGCATGAATGGCGGTAAGACGCTCCTTATCCCATTGCAGCATCTTCTCCTGATCGCCGTCCTTGTCGGGATCGGAGCCTATCTTTATCTTGAGAAAGAAGTAGCCGTCATCCATGGCTCCAGTGATATCCTCCAGCGGCACACCATAGCTCATCAAGGGTATGCTGGCCAGTTCGGTATGCCGGTATGACAGCGCCGGTCTTATCTCCTCCGGCACCATATCGTCAAAACCGGAAATTCCCGTTTCACGGCAGTAAAGCTGCCAGGCGGCGTTATCCAGCGCCACCAGGGCGTTCAGGGCAAAAGTCAGCCGCAGATCTCTGTTGCCGGTTATCCGTTGTCCGTATTTATAGGTCAACGGCAGCAATCGCTCCAGCAACTCTATGGGATTGGCAAAGGGTATCTCCTGTGCTTCACGCAGAGCATAAGCGGTCAGCAGATACATCAGGCTGTTGCCGGCCGCCTCATCGTTGCCCAAAAACACCTGGGCATCGGACCAGAGCGTGCTCTGAGTGCCCAATCCCAGTCCCATATGGCCTGAAGTGCTCTCCATCAGAACCGTGCTCTGCCAGATTTCCGACAGATAGCCGCCTTTAAAACCGAACGGAGCCGTCAACGGCTCGCGCTCAAAGTTGCTCCTGGTCCTGCTTATGCTTATCATCGGTCGTCACCCCCGCTTAAAATCCGGATACCGTATAGACTTTCTCCATCGATAGGGAATATCCTGCCTTCAGATTCCGCCGAAGAGCCTGGTGGCTTCAGCCAGTCGATGCGCCGGGCCCAGAAGAACGATCAAATCGTCGACGGCAAACCGGATATCGATGCCGGGATTGGCGATGGTCTGAGATTGACGACGCATCAGCGGCATGCTGATACCGAAGTTCCCGCCGAAGTCTATCTCTTCAGGAGAAGCGCCCACCAGTGAGGAACCCGGCACAACCCGGATGGTGCTGACCTCTATATCGGGGAAGTGGTAGCTGAGTTCCCAGGAAGGAGACCTGTCCTCAAAGAGATGGCGGAACATCTCGTACCCGTCGGCCCGGACCTCCGCGGCAAAGCGCTCTATCTCGTCACGCGGCACCAGGTAACGCCGCAGCACCCGGCTGAAGATCTCCACCGATGTCTCGAACTCCTCCGGAATGACCTCGTCCGCTCCCATCCGATGCAGGTGCGCCATCTCCTGAACGTATCTGGTACGCACAATGATACTGGCGGTAGGCGCAAGCCGCCGCACAGCTTTAGTTATCCTTCTGGTACCCGCCGGGTCCGAGACGGCCACCACCACCACCCTTGCATTCTCCACTCTCACATGCCTGAGCACGATCTCGTGAACGGCATCACCATAATGAATGGGTTCTCCGTTCTCCCGCTCCCGCCTGACTATCTCGGGGTTCATCTCGATAATCTCATAGGGGATGCCGGCGGATGAGGCAGCCCGGGCCAGGTTCGTGCCGTTGAGCCCGAAACCGATG
>JAQVUQ010000336.1 GCA_028699365.1 bacterium
TCCAGGTCAGCGGCGTGACCCCCCCGCCGGTTCAACCGGTGCCGGACAGCGGCTTGAGAGAAGCCATACTGGCAAAGCTGGGTTTTTCTGCGGATCACCAATTGACCGTCGCCGATCTTCAAGGCATGAGCGGAGAACTGTCGGCGTATAATAAGAGCATAACGAATCTCGAAGGTATACAGCACTGCACGGGTCTGACCCGGTTGATCATCTACTCCAACAGCATAACCGATATAAGCAAGCTGCAGAGCTTAACGGCTATTAAGACTCTGGATCTGGGCGATAATACGGTAACGGACATAAGCGCTCTTCAGAACATGATCGCTATCGAATCACTGAGTCTGGAGAACAACAGAATTACCGATATCAGCCCGCTGGTGGCCAACTCAGGCCTGGCGGGCGGCGACAGTCTGTCGCTCAAGGGTAATCTTCTGGATTTCAGCGGCATAGACAAGCCGGCCAGGACAGCGGTCAACACGTTGCGCGGCCGGGGAGTTTCGGTGGATACCGGTCTGGGAGGCATCAGTGGAACACTTACCGATCTGAGCGGAGTCATGGGGCATACGCGAGTAGGGGCCTTCAAGGTTGAGGGCTTCAATGCTCAGAACCCCGGCTTGCCTGTCAACGGCATAGTCGATCCGCCTGCCTCGGGTGAATATGAGCTTAAGGATCTGCCGGACGGCAACTACTACGTAGGGGCCTTTGTGGATATCGACAATGACGGCTTATTTGAACCCGGCGACGGAGAGCCCGGTGCCTGGTACGGCGGCAGCGCCAGCCCGACGGCGTTGAATGTATCCTCTTCTTCCTCTCCTTCCGGTATATTCATTCTCATACCGGCACCGTAGACGGCAGGAGATCAACGGTTAGATCAGGCTTAACATGGCAGGAGGAGTGGCGTGCGCCATCCCTCCTGCCATATATTTGCATCTCAACGTGAAATACACGGAAAAGGCCACAGTTACCATCTCAAACTTCTGACTCCTGACTTCTGACATGCAAACGCGCTTTCACCCTCAACAATTTGCCACCGTCCGTTCCAGACGTTAAAATATAGTTAAGGTTTAAATTGCGTTATGGTAACGGAGGAGATACTAATGGCTGATGAGAAGCAGAATAGTGATGTAAACGAAGAAACCGGCGAGGGGATGGGATTTCCTACCGATGTTTTCGACTATCTGCGCTGGACGGCAGGCATGCTGAACGCCATGGCCTGGCAGAAGATGGGCTTGATAGTGGACCCGCAAACCGGGGAGGCTGTCAAGGATCTGGGGCAGGCCAGGGTTGCCATCGATACGGTAGCCTTTTTATTTGAACAACTCAAACCGGTTATGGCGGATGATGAACGCAGGGCGTTTGAGGGAGCTGTGGGCGATCTGCGAGCCAATTTCATCCAGCAGAGCGGGAGTTGAGTTCTTGATTACCGAGGTTGTCGCTGTCGATCCCGAGACGCCGGAAGAAGAGGCCGTGGCGAGAGCGGTTGAGGTAATGGGGCGGGGAGGGCTGGTGGCCTTTCCTACGGAAACGGTTTATGCTCTGGGTGCCGCCGCTTTCAATCTGCAGGCATTGGACAGGCTCTACCAGGTCAAAGGACGCCCTAAACAGCGCCCGCTGATAATGGGGCTGGACAGCGCAGCCTGGATATACCGGCTGGCCGTGGATGTTCCGGAGGCTGCCGTAAATCTGGCCGCCGCCTTCTGGCCGGGACCTCTTACCATTGTAATGAAGAGATCGGATATGGTGCCGGATATCGTGGCTGCCGGCGGTGAAACGGTAGCCATGCGTGTGCCCGGTTTGGCGCTGGTGCGCAATCTTGTAGCTGAACTGGGTATGCCGGTAGTGATTCCCAGCGCCAACCTCTCCGGAGAACCCAGCCCGCACGATGCCGCCGCCGTTCTGTCCGGCTTTGACGGCAGAATAGAGATGGTGCTTGACGGCGGACGCTGCGGCTCCGGCGTGGAAACGACGCTGCTGGACGTGACGAGTGATCCGCCTCGTCTTCTGCGCCGTGGAGCTATTGTGGAAAGAGATCTGCTTCGTTACGTTCCTGACCTGGAGGTCTGTGTGTGAACGGATGCAGGGGAGGGTTCACTATCCTGGAATTGGCTGTCACCCTGGGTATAGTAGCCGTTCTGGGTATCATTGGCCTTAAAATAAGCTCAACGGCCAGTGAGGTCTCATTAAGATCGGCTGAGCGTATGCTGACTGACGAATTGCGCCAGGCAAGGGAATGGTCTCTGTGCGGCGGCGATACCTGCTTCGGCTTATCGTTTGATCCCTCGTGTGAGGATAAGTTCTGGCGGATAAAGAAGAGCAATGGAAGCATTGTTCAGGTGAAGGCAATAGCACTTCCGGCAGGTGCCGGGCTCTCCTCCCGCAATTCCGCTTCCATGACGACTTTCGGTGGAGATCGCGTATATTTTACTTCCGGCGGGACACCTTCCATGGCCGGTTCCATAGTAGTCTCCGCCGGGCGCAAGGTCGCCAGGATAACCGTAATTCCTGATACCGGCCGGGTCGAGTCGCGGCGCGAGGGCTGGTAATTATTATATAGAACGCGCCCTCCGCTACCGTCCCTTATCCCCACACGACATATCTACTATGCATCGTTGTGTGGAAAGCTTGGGGTTAAGTCTGTTTTTTGTATTTTTTCTAGCTTGTATTGAAAGCATTGCCGCTCAGGTTCTCTGGTTCTTTAAACGTTACTGGGGTTGTGGTCTAAGGGAGATAGCTACGGGCGCTCGACCGGGTCCGTTAGAACGCGCCCTTCGCTACCATCCCTTATCCCTTTGTGCTACACATACGATGCATAGAACAGTATCGGCTGTACTTGCCTGCAGGACTCGGGGGCTGCCTTCGGCTCCGCAAATGTCGCTCTCGTCAGCCCCCTCGCCCCATCCCTGTTAGTTACATACTGTTCTTGTATAGCAACTCAATAATTATGCATCCATGGCAGAGTGCTGATTCTTCCCAGAGTAGCAGCTAACAGAACTTGCTCGGAAATATGCGTTAGTTGTCTCAGTTATCTGCCCAGGCTACTATCTTTCGGACCTGCAAACGGTCTTAACATAAGTTTAAGGCCTGTATTAGCAGCTAATATTGCTTACCTGCAATACATATTGTACGTACTGCAACACATATTCTATTAGAGCCATGCCGTAGAAAACATAGCTAAAGGGGACGGGGGCATGTCATCCGGCAAGGCGCCTATCGAAGATCGAAGCCGCGGCCGGAGGAGATGCTCCGCCTCAGCAAGTACAGCCGATACATAGCTATGCATCGTAGCTATCAGCCCAGGGGATCAGGGGATATATCGGAGGACGCGTTCTAACGGACCCGGATGAGCGGCCGTAGATATTCCCCTGAGACCACAACTCAGCAGCAAAGTAACAGCATACGTAACTGAGAGGCAAGGCTGAGAAGCCACGCTAAAAAAGGCTGAAAACTAATGCTTAAAGCAACTTATATACGGACCAGGATAAATGTATGGCAGCTATCTTCAAAAACAAATCGACTAACTTTAAATTAAAGGGTTATCTTTGCAGGAATTTCCAGGCGTATGTCGAATAAATTGGAGTATAGTGGGGTAAAGTGGGGGAAGGTAGATAAATTGCTTAAGGGCGAATATCATCATAGCCTTGGTGATAAGGGGAGGGTTTTCATACCCTCCAAGCTTCGTGCCTGCCTGGGAGAGACTTTTGTTCTCACCAGAGGGCTTGACGGCTGCCTCT
>JAQVUQ010000337.1 GCA_028699365.1 bacterium
TCATAATGTCGGAGCTCATGAAGAGAGAAAGGCCACAGGGTCAGCATGGCAGTGCGACCGGCCAGCGACTGGCTGATAGCTTCATGAAGTTGCGGTTGATGGCTGCCGGTAAGGATAAACCGTCCCCGCCCGTCACTCTTATCTACCATTCCCTGAAGGTATGAGAGCAGCACCGGGAGGCGTTGCACTTCATCCAGAATACCGCCGCCTTCTATCTGGCCGAGAAAGCCTCGCGGGTCGGCCGCGGCCGCCATCCGGACATCCGGGTCTTCCAGAGAGAAGTACGGTTTGTCCGGAAAGGTCATCCGGGCCAGAGTGGTCTTGCCCGACTGGCGCGGTCCCAGAATAGTCACCACAGGATATTCCGCAGCAGACCGGATCAGTTCCTCTGATATATCACGCGTTACCATAGGGTAATATTAGTCTATTTTCGTGCAAATCTCAAGTACAACTTGAGATTTGCACGCATTAAGAATTTTATTCCTTTTCAGGGTAACAAAATTTACAGTTTTTATTCCCTTTAAAGGGAATAAAATCAGAGTATAACTTCCCCCACCCCCCGCTTGGGCACATGATACACGCCCTGCTCGGCTGCTCCAAGCAGGATGCTCTGAGCGGCTATGCCTGATCGCAGCCGGTCTCTCTCCCGCAACCGGACCGGACCTGAGATAGCCCGCCCAGGCCAGGTGCGGAAAGATGCGGGAGTTCTTTTCCTGTACCTGACTACCTGTTATTTCAACGCAAAGTTATAAGTAAGCGCTGCCTCAAATCCATGGCCCTGAAGGAAGTCGGCAGCATTGTTATCCGCTACATAGAGTAACTTGGCGGTAATATTCCCGCCCAGATCCTGGTCCAGGCCGAACCTGTTTATCACATACGGACCGGTTGAAACAAGAGGGTTATGTATTTGCTCATGCGTGACATGGACCCTGGTTCTTTGCCCCAGCAGCAATATCCCCCTGATGTTCAGAAAATCGTTATCACCGAATAACCGGGTATTGGACAGATCCGTAAACTCCGCCGCCAAATTTGCACGGCCCAGATTACCTGTGGCGTGCAGTCCGAACGCCCTGGCCTCACCGAAATCCGTATCGTCCTCAAAGACATACGAGACACCGCCGTTGATGCTTCCGAAATCGCGGGACAACCTGCTCCAGACCGCGTTCCCGGATTTGCCGGATAAACCGGCGGCGATATCAAAACCGTCCCCCGTCGATGCCAGCATCCAATCCGTCCCCAGCAGGGAACCGCTGGCCATAACGCCTTTGCCCTGCGCGGTGTTTGCCATGAATATATTAGTTGAGCCATTCTGGGAAATGGTGCCAGGCACGCCGCCGAATCTGAACATCTCGCTCATGTTCAAAGCAAACGGCACATGGATGATACCGGCCCGGACCTCATCTATGGACGGATTCAGTTTTTTGAAGGAGACATAAAGCTCATTGGTACTAATTGTGTTCGCATCGTTGTAAATATCCCGCATCACCTTGGCCGGTATCAGATACTCGTAATAAAAAGATGTTTTGTCGCCGGAATCGGCCCGCAACCACAGCTTGCTCCACTCACTGCTGAGCGCCCCGAATCCCCTGACGGCATCTTTGTCATCGCCGTCAATACGATCCAGATGGGTATAAGTCCCTACCAACTGCCCGCCGAATTCAAAATCTCCCTGGGCAAACGCCGGTACAGCCAGTATCAGAATCCCCACTAACAGTAATAATACTCTCTTCATGTTTCCTTCCCCCCATTAACAGTTACTCCCTGGCCGGCTGACATAACAAGAAACCGCTGAAACTGCGACAGGTCACGCAACCGGATCAGGGCAGTATAACCTCCCCCAAACCCCGCTTGGGCACATGATGCACACCCTGCTCGTCACGCCAGTATTTTATACCCCCGTCCTTGCCCACGGTTTCCAGGATCACTTCTTCGGCCGGTTTGCCCAGGGCCAGCACCAGCAGGATATCATAACGCCCGGGGATATCCAGTGCCCGGCGCAGACCTTCTCTGTCGATGGATCCTATCATGCAACCGCCCAGGCCCTTCTCGGCGGCTCCCAGCAGAATACTCTGAGCGGCTATGCCGTGATCGCAGCCGGGCGATTTGGCGATATCGGTATCGCAGAGGACGATGATATAGGCGGCCGGTCTCTCGCCCTCGGCCGGTCCGGACCAATCCTTGAGATAGCCCGCCCAGGCCAGGTGCGGAAAGATAAGAGCGTTCCTCTCCCGGTCACAGGAGATCATATATTTCAACGGCTGCAGATTGGCTCCCGATGCGGACAACCGTCCCAGGTCCACCAGTTCCTTAAGCATACCGCAATCTACAATTTCGTTCTCTCTGAAACGTCTGTAACTCCTGTCGGCCAGTATCAGATCCTTCAGCATGCCGTCATCCTCCGCTTGCATTCATTTATCCAAAATATACCACATATACCACCCGGATTAAACAGCGCTGCCTGCCCCGAAGGACAGGCAGCCAATAAGATCAGGTTCAGACTATACTCCAATACCGTTATCAGTGGAAGAATTGCGGCAGATACTGCCTGTTGGCTTCCAGCATCTCCAATCCCATGCGCCTGATATCGCTTACCGGCAGATGCGCACATACCGGATCGGCCGCCAGTGCCAACAGAGCTTCATTCAGATCACCGCTCAAGCCTGCCCGCACCGTACGCAACTGCACTTCCGCATGCGGCATCATCAGAGCCTTTATGGCTTCCGGAAGCGGACCTACTGTAAGGGAAGAGAAACCGCCGGCATCCACACAGCCCATGGTCTCTACCACGGCACCCTGCGGCAGGTTGGATATCTGTCCCGTATTCACCATGTTTACCACATCCGTAAAGCCCTCATCGAAGACAACAGCCTTGATGATATCGGCGGCTGTTTCCCGGGAAGTTTTCCGGCTGAAGCTCACCTTTTTTCTCCCCCTGCCCAGCCACTTATCTATCCTGACGGCACCCTTGACGTACATCTTTTCTCTATCCTCTATGCTGGTACGCACCAGTTTCAACCGAGCCATGGTTTCCTTATCGGTCATATAGCAGTTGAAGAATTCGCAGGTATGCCTGTCGCCGACATACGGCAGATAACCGTAGTGCTCCAGCAACTCTCCGGTAAGCCATTTTTCCGAGTGAAAGCCTATGGCATCCTTGTGGATATTCTCTATCAGGGCACCAAAATTATCTCCCTGCAACTTCTCTCTGAGAAGCGCGTAACCGTCCTGACCCTTTACCTTGAAATCCAGTATGAAGAAGAAATGGTTAAGCCCCCCGAAGCGCACCCGGATATCCTTCTCCTCAACGCCGAATACTGTCTGCAGCACCTGGTAATTCTCGAACAAGCCGTGACAGAGACCTACCACCCTGTTGTTCCCCAACTCATCGGACAATACCTTGGTCAGGGTTCCCATGGGATTGGTGTAGTTCAGGACAAAGGCGTTGGGAGCCAGTTCCCTGATCATCTTAGCGTATGCCTGGAATACCGGGATATTCCGCAAGCTCCTGGCCCAGCCGCCTGGCCCAGCCGTATCGCCCACCGTATGATAGATGCCGTATTTCTCCGGAACGGCTATATCATGCCGCATAGCCTTAAGCCAGCCTGTGGAGATGGTAATAAGAACAAAATCGGCCCCGGCTATGGCAGACGCGGCGTCCGTGGTAGATGTTACGCTTATCCGATCGCCTATGCCCCACTCCTGCAGTTTGCAATTGAAGAGAGTCCGGATAT
>JAQVUQ010000338.1 GCA_028699365.1 bacterium
TTTGAGCAGGATATCTGATATGCTCTCTCTGGCTTGCTGGGCTACGGCCATTCTTCACCCCTATTAACGTTATTACCGTAAAGTCATATTGGTAACGGTAGAACGGGCAATTTGCGTACACGTATTTCCATGTAACGAAACATAAGGTATAATAAAAACGAGCCTTAAAGTAATGACCTTCGCGTGGTTTTTTCTTTTGGCTCTGCCGGAGAGTTACAGCTCTTCGGCGCTTTATTTTTTACCCTTATTTTATCCTCTTATGCCCTTGCCTACTCATTGCACAAGCAAATAAGTATATAAATATGTTAGCAGTGGGTTCAAGCGGTTGTCAAGCAGCTTTATAACGAGTTTGCAATTATCGATGTGCAGGATGTGAAAAAATAGGGACAGTCACCTATTTTTTGCATCATAATGCTTCTATAATCCAAGCCATGCTATTATTTGCTTTTCCGAGGTCTGTATCTGCACAGACGTATTCAAACGAACTCGTGAGGGTATATAGCCGTGTAAGCGGAACTGTCAGTGATCATCCAGAACGGATCTTACCTTGCGGGAGAGTTCATCCGGCATAAAAGGCTTCTGGATAAAGTTATATCCGGTTCCGCCCGGAATCGTCGCCACATAGCCGGACATAAAGAGCACCTTGAGTCCGGCAACACGCTCCGACAGCCTGTTGTACAAAGTGCGCCCATCGTATTCTGGCATTATCATATCAGTGAGAAGCAGGTCTATCTCACCGGAGTGCTTTTCGAACAGCATCTCCGCCTCTGAGGGACAGGCTGCAACATATACCTTATAGCCTCTTTCACGCAGAATACGCTCTATCAAAACCCTCAGTTGCTCCTCATCTTCTACCAGGAGTATAGTCTCGGCACCGGCAGGAGCTTCGGCAGCATCAATATCTGCTTCCATCCCCTCTACATCTTCATCTGCCCGAGGAAAATAAATACTAAAAGTAGTCCCCTCCCCGGGAGTACTGTCGACATAAATGCAGCCTCTATGCTGTTTCACTATGCCGTAGACCATAGCCAGGCCCAATCCGGTTCCCTGTCCGACCTCCTTGGTGGTGAAGAACGGTTCAAAAACATGTTCCAGCGTTTCCCTGTCCATACCGCTGCCGCTGTCGGTTACGGACAGCATAACGAACGATCCCTCCCGGCTGCCGGCATGTCCGGCCACAAACTCACGGTCCAGAGTTACGTTCATCGTTTCTATAACCAATCTGCCGCCGTCAGGCATGGCATCACGAGAGTTGAGGGCCAGGTTCATCAGTACCTGTTCTATCTGACCGGGATCTATCTCTACATTGCCCAGGTTCGAGTCCTGCATAAACTCCAGTTCGATATCCTCACCGATAAGATGCTTTATCATCTTCAACGTCTTACCCACGATATCGTTGATATCCAGCACTTTGGGCAGAACGGCCTGGCTCCGGCTGAATGCCAGCAGTTGCCTGGTCAGCTCCGAGGCCCGGTTTCCCAACTGCAAAACCTGATTGAGGTCCGTAGTTACGGGACTATCCGCTGCCCTGCGTTGCATGATAAGCTGAGTATAGCCGATAATCCCGGTAAGCAGATTGTTGAACTCGTGTGCAATGCCCCCTGCCAGCTTGCCCAGAGACTCCAGCTTGGAGGTTTGAAGCACCTGCTCTTCCAGTTGTCTTTTCTCCGTTATATCGCGAATATAACCTCCGAGACCGGTTCGCCCGTTATCAAGAACGACCGGATACTTTCTCGTCTCGAAGATCCTGTTGCCTAAGGTTTCCTCCTGGACTGTCACGCATCCCGCCCGGATAGCCCTAAGATCAGAGTTACGGCAAGCCTCGGCGTAATTTGCCGGCATAAAATCGTAATCCGTCTTGCCGAGTATCTCCTCCTCGCTTCTGCCGAATAAAACGGCCAGGCTTTTGTTGACCATCATATACCTGAATTCTTCATCCTTGAGAAAGACCACGTCCATGGTAGAATCTATAAAGGCACGATATCTCTCCTGATTTTTCTGCAGGGCTGTCTCACTCTTCCTGGCCTCTTCAGCGATATTTAAACTCCTTAATCGCTCAAGGCCCATGTATGCCAGAATTTTAGCCAAACCGGCAATAAAGCGAAGACCAGCCTTTACATTCTCTTCGGATATAATGGGCACCTTATAAAGCGCTTCCATATATGAACGCTCATCAAACCCGCAGACCGCTGCCTGCTGCCTGAAGAAATCCTCATCAGGAGGCTCTTTTAAGAATTGACCGATAAAGAGTGTCGCCAGATGAACATCTTCAATAACGATGGGACAGGCGTAATCCAGCAGGCCGTTCCGGCACCGGTAACCTTTGCCGGCCTCTGCATGCAACTCGTTTTTAATCCAGGCATCGCTCTCCCGGCAACGGGGTGCAGTCACGGGAGATACCCGGTGAAACCGGGTACATATCTCCTGCCAACCGGCTGCAATAAGTATGTTGTCATCGGGATCGAAGATTGCCACCGCTACCCCGGCAATGGCGCTGAAGCTTTCAAGCAGTTCCGTCAGGCGTTCCAAATCCACCAGGTCCGAGAAACGGTAAGGGACCACGTATACCTTCCCCCCATAAGCTGTCAACTCACAGGCCGGCAAAGGGTAAAGAATCAACCGGCGCTCTATATCGTTATATTCGTCGTCCCATAGCTATATCCTGTTTTGGTCGTCATCTCAGGCTGCCTGCACACCGTGCCGTAAGTTCCTCCCAATCGGCATCCACTTCGGCTTGAAGCTGATCCAGCAAAGACCTGTTCTCATCCCTGAGCAAGTGTTTGAATCTGTTCTGGGGGGAGAGAAATTCCGTCAGCGGCAGCTTTTGTTTGGGATGATAGTTAAGGGTGCATTGCCGGCCGTCGGTTATCTCGTAAAGCGGCCAGTAGCAGGTGTCCACGGCCAGCTTGGCCAGCTTCATGGAATCGCGCGGCGGTATGCTCCACCCGGGTATACAGGGCTGGATAATATTTATAAAGGAAGGTCCGTCCACCTGCAGCGCCCGCTCCACTTTGAGCATGAGATCGTTCCAGAAACCGGGTGAGGCCTGGGCGGCATAAGGAATTTTATGTGCAGCCATGATGGCGGTCATATCCTTGCTGCGCCCCGGCTTGCCTTTATGTTCCGCGCCAACAGGTGTAGTACTGCTCCAGCCGGATCTGGGAGTGGCGCCGGAGCGCTGATAGCCGGTATTCATATACGCCTGATTATTGTAACAGATGTACAGGAAACGGTGACCGCGCTCCACTGCTCCGGAGAGGGCCTGCAACCCGATATCGTAGGTACCTCCGTCACCGGCAAAGGCAATGAAACGATAGTTCTCTTCCAACTGGCCGAAATCCCTGAGCGCCCTCCAGGCGGATTCCACTCCGGCTATGGTGGAGGCCGTATTGGGAAAAGCGCTGTGTATCCAGGATACGTTCCAACTGCTGAATGGATAGATCGATGTCGTGACTTCCAGGCATCCGGTACCGTTGGCCACAACTACCGGTTCCTGCACCATGCTCATAACCTGTCGCGCAATGACGGCTGCGCCGCAACCTGCGCACAAACGATGCCCGCCGGTAAAGAGCGGCTTCTTCTTAGAAATCTCTTTCAGTTTGACCGCCACGGATCAACCTCCCAGTTCTTCGGGGGTCCGGTGTTGACATTTAGCGTTCTGAAAGAATGATGAATGTAAACACCTGACCCCTTTCCGCTTTTGTTATCCCCTTACGCCTAAATAAT